>NYTD01000227.1 GCA_002683315.1 Deltaproteobacteria bacterium
CATCGGTAATCCCATCACAGTTATCATCGATACCGTTGCAATATTCATCCGCTCCAACATACACCAGAGCCAAGCCATCATCACAATCACTTCCAGAATCAACAATTCCTGTGGGAGAAGTTGTTCCATATCCGTCTTCATCTTCATCACACATACACAACGTCAATGAATCCAACTCTGCTGCCCCTGGATACGTGTAATCATTTTGGTCGTCACAGTCATCTGGATTTTGAACGTATCCTATAGGCTGAGAACAGGCTGTGACACCATTACTATTCCCAAAGCCATCTCCATCATCATCTGGATAAAACCAAAGTCCATCAACAACTCCCTGTTCATCAATACTACCATCACAATCATCATCGATAGAATTACAGTACTCATCTGCTCCTGGATGAACAGAGGATTGTATATCATCACAATCTGTATTATCTGATACATATCCACTTACAGGCATACAAGATGATACCGAGGAAGAAGGATCTCCAAAACCATCTCCATCATAATCCAAATACAAAAGCCCTCCTCCTTCATCAATTATACCATCACAATTATTGTCCAGATAATCGCATATCTCCACAGCACCAGGATAAATCATCGAATCTAAGTCATCACAATCTTGATTATCCAGAACATAGCCTGAAGGTGGCTGGCATCCAAAATAGCTCATTTGAGAATCGCCAAAACCATCTCCGTCATTATCAGAAAACCATGTTTCAATTAGATATTCATCAATATCCCCATCACAATTGTTGTCTATTCCATCACAAATTTCGATGGCATTGGGATGAATTTCTTCATTTTGGTCATCACAATCTCCTTGGGCTTGCACTAGATTTTCATCAAAACAACCCGTTGATGCAGCACCACCAAAGCCATCGCCATCCAGATCAAAGAAACCATCCTCGGTTAATCCTTCATCAATACTTCCATCGCAATTGTTATCCACACCATCACAAACTTCTACAGAAGATGGATACACCTGTTCATCAGAATCATTGCAGTCTCTCCCGATAAAACAAAACCCTCAGGCGCAGTGCACGCAGTAACAGAGTCTTCATCGTCTCCAAAACCATCTTCATCACCATCATAATAAAAACGCATCTCTGCATCTTCGTCGATATTTCCATCGCAATTGTTATCTACACCATCACAAATTTCGATGGCATTGGGATGAATGAGAGAAGACAAATCATCACAATCATCCTCTCCCCAAAAACCATCTCCATCGGCATCAATTATTTGATTCTCTTCCTGTGGTATGTAGATTTTGGGATCGCTATAACAGCACAAAAATAAAAAAAACAAGAAACACTCCGTTCAATAGAAAATAAAGAGTATCACTATAATCCAATGTCTACATAGTAAATCCGAACAAGTATCTGTCCTACTTCATCGTGGCACTGGTTATGATTGTAGCTATGGAGGTACTTATGTGGAAATCAATACAGTCAATTCTATCACTCAAACCCCAAAATAAACCAATACAAGCAGAAGACTTTGCTGCCTATCGGGACGTAATTAAAAATGTACACCAAATGGTGCATAATCAAGAGGCACAACACTGTGCGCAAGAACATGATTTATCCATACTCAATGTGCTCTGGGAAGACACTGGACGATACAAAAACTCTTCTGTTGGACCAAACATTAGTGATCTAACCATTCAAGTGCGCCAAAAAAAACCATCTGGAGCATATGACCTGCACTGTATGCCTGTGATTCGGTATCCCAATTTCAACGATACAACCACAGACATCTCTCCACAAAAGCTATCTGTCCTCGTTGGAAACGAACAGGGCAAAGCTCTAGAAGAAGTCTCTTTGGATCAATTTTTACGCAACATCAGAGCATATCTCCACGACAGCTCTAGCTGGGGTGGAGAAGAAACAAGTCTTTTTGATGAAGAACGAGATACTCATGTCCTCGTCAGTGCACAAGCTTGCTTTCTTCCTATTCCAGCAAATGGAGTTGCAGAATTTAATCCTGTTCTATTCAACTATCAATCTCGAAAAGAAGATCCGGCTGTTCTCACCATTTTATGTACTTCACAAGGTACAAGCGTCACCATTATCGACAACAATCGTGATTCATATTCTTCGGGTCGCGCCCATGGGCAGCAGCTATTTTTCAATAAAAATGGACAAAAAACCGTCTTTACGGGGAAGCGCCTCAGCGAGAAACTACAACAAGACCTTGGAAGAGAGGCTTCCGAAGAGGAATATCAAGAAGCTGCACAGAAAGGACTACAGGTTCTGCTTCTTATCCAGATACCATTGAAGCCAAAAGTAGAACCTAAATCTGCATTTTTTCCTTCATCGTTTGATGAATCCACTGGTGCCATTCCGATGATGTCCATGGCACCAGGAGCTGCGCCACCACAAAGTGATGTAGAAGAGGCTGTGCTTGGTCATGGAGAAGTCGAAGGGATATTTACAGAGATCGACAATCTACCCATTCAAAGAGATACCCGATTTCCTATCCGAGCAACCGTTCAATTCTACAAAGCAACCAGCAATGGTATCATCGACAAAAAAGACATCGAAGCGATTGTGGCACAGATCAAAAGTATCTACACTGCAGGCGATTCTGTTGGTTCACTGGTTGTGCAAGGAAAAACCAACCGTCCAACAGAGCATACCGGAGAAAAATCTGAGCCCCCCGATTGGTGGGATCAGTTCTTCCAAAAACATCTATCAGAGACTGGTGAAAGCACTGAGGATTTTATCAAACGACTGGAGGATACATTTGGGCCACGGTGGTCGGTGATCTCTCAAGAACAAGCCAACAGTATCCGTTCTTCTAAAAAAGAATAAAGACAGGGAAGTCTCTTGTTTCTACTGGGTTGTACACATACATGAAGAAGAGGAACAGTATGTACAAACGCTCACTCCAGTTATTCTGTGGACTTTTCGTGGGAATTTTTATTCTCGAATGTGTCTTTGGAATATATTACGAGTGGGCTTTTCCACATGTAAACATCTACCAACAAGATGCACAATTGGGAGTTCGGCTCATCCCCAACGAATCACAGTATCTCAAAATACATACCAATCCCCGTTCTCATCTTTGTACCAATAATCAAGGATTTCGAGGTTCGGATTTTCCCAAACCCACAGAAGATGAAATTATCATCGTTGGTGATTCCCAAGTTTTTGGACTTGGAGTTGAAGAAGATCAAACCTTCTCTGCACAGCTACAGCATCTCACCAATCGAACCGTGATCAATGCAGGAATTCCAACATATGGACCACCCGAATATACAGCGATAGCAAAAGAGCTTATTGAGCAGCGATCCCCAAAGACATTGATCTACACTCTCAACATGGTCAATGACCTATTTGAATACAATAGTCCCAATTCTGAGCGACATAAAGAATGGGATGGATGGGCTGTACGCACCGAAACCGCTCCTGATGATGTCTTTTCATTTCCAGGAAGAAAATGGCTCTTTCAAAAATCCCATCTCATGTATTCTATCAGACGATACCTTCGAACCCAACAAGATCCCAATCCTCTGTTACATCTTCCATCAGAAGGGATGTGGGATGATTTTCTCAACCCCAACACGATGATCAACAAGAAAGATCTGTCTTCATTACCAGAACAACAACAAGAGCTGCTTACCACACAATCTCAGATTGAGCATGTACGCAAACAACTTATGATTCAATTCAGAATTCAAGGAGAGACCCTTTCTGATGAAGAACGACAATTAATGAACGCCTCGAATGCAAGTCCCGGAGATGTAATTGACATCGTGCAAGATCGATACATCGAAGAAGGACGATCTATTCTCGCCACTACAGAAATGATCAATCTGGGAGTCGAATATAGAAAGAAATTCCTAGAAGAATTACGAAAGACCAACAAAAAAGAATGGTTGAAAATAGATAGTTTAGTATCTCAAAACACATCGCTACAAAAAAAGAAACGCCGAATGCTAAAGCGATGGATGAATGCTCAGCAAATTCCCACTCCACTCTTTGATACTCTAAAGGAAATAGACACATTCTGCACTCAAAATGGAGTTGAGTTTATTGTTCTCATTTTACCTATGGATGTCCAAGTATCTCCAGCAGAATGGGAGAAATACCCCTTCTCAAAACAAGATATGACTTCTTCTTTGACCATTCTTACCGATATAAGTAAGGACGTTCAAAAATTAGGTCATAAGATGATCAATCCGTTGGAAGGACTTCGTTCCATACAACCCGCGGGTTTCTTGGATGGGGATATACATATGGATCCCAAAGGACATGCTAAAGTGGCTCAAGTCATCCAAAACGTAATGCAAAAACCGCCTCCACCAAAACTTCCCAAAGCAGGTATTCCTGATCATCGAACATGGGTTCCAAGTCCTTCTGATTGGATACAAGAGACGAGCAGAAGGATTGATTATATCGGATGCAAAAGAAAGCTAAAAGAGGAGTGGATACACATTCAATGTTCTGCCCCATATATGGAGGGTCGATATACAGACATAGAAGTGATCGGTGGACATCCAGAGCAGATGAAATACATCACACAAACAAAAGTCACCCTTGTTATGCCGATCCAGAAATCTGAGACATGGAACATACAATTACATCAAGAGAATCATCATCGGGTCATCAAGATACAAAGAACAAATGAAGAAATCATGCGATTGCATATTTCCGTCTCACAAAGAATAGAAGGAGGGAAAATCCATACACCCAGTGCATCGCAGCTCGAGCTTTGTACCTGCCAGAAAAAAGAGAATCCTTCAGAGCGTTGCCCCGAAATCATAGGCCTCATTGGAGGGCTTGACAACACCTGTAACCAAGCTTGTGACACACTATATGCCCGAGACACAGAATTATGTATGCAAGAAGAGACATGCTCAGACAAACTTGCATGTGCAACAGGGACCCCATGGGCATTACCAACCTGTCCTGATGGGTCAGTACATGCTGGAGCAACTGGAGGCTGTTTCAAACTTTGTGATCAACACACCCCCTGTGAACAAGGCACATGTTCTGAATGGATGGATGCAATGGTATGCTTTTAAAAACACTGTCTTAATTATATGCGACGACTTATCCTATGTTATCTTTACTTTAGACTCTCTTTTTGATGGATACAATGTTTTGGCTTATATGGGGTTGCTCTGACTTTTCCTTGCAATCCACCGAAAAAACACAATCCAATTACCCTTCTCTTCGGGTTTCTCCGGATCGGTATAACTATGGAGATATCCCACCACAGAGTAGCACTTCAACAACATTTACCATACTTAATGAAGGAAGTGCCGGATTAGACATTCATGAGATTAGTATCATCGATGGCCATTCATTTACATTTTTCTTTCCACAAGAAACCCGAACCATTCCCCCTGGAGAAAGTCATTCCTTTGATGTAATATTTCTTGCTTCTGGTGAACCAGAACAAGCATGGATACACATAGAAAGTAGTGACCCTACTCATCCATCAATGGAGATACCATTATACGGTTCTTCACCATCTGCAGCCCTTGTTATTTCTCCAAATCCTGTTGATTTTGGCTACACACCCGTCGATACAACGATAGATTCTCTTGTCTTCATTCAAAATATCGGAGCCATGGAAAGCGAGGTCCAAAACATCTATCTACCAGAATCTAGTTTTTCCTTCGCTGATATTACCCTACCATTCACGATTCTCCCCGGAGAAACGTATGAAATCCCTGTTTCGTTTTCACCATTCACCGAAGATTACTTTACAGAACAACTATGGGTACAAAGCGATATTGGCACCCATATGACAAATCTTCAAGGTACCTCAGAAGAAGTCATCATCGAGGAAGACCCATGTCTCGACCCTGATCTTTCCTATAATCAACACCCAGAAGCAACCTTGCGAGTCAATAGTGGAATCTCACCCGTATATGCAACATATCTATATACTGGTGCTGGATATACAAATGAGCTCTGGCTACAATCTCCCCATCTCATTCATATCGCTACTGGACATGAAACTCCCGAAGATACCATGGTCAACCTCGGAACATTCTCTGCAAACCAAGAACTATTTTTTAAGATGTTCGTTCGAGACACTGGGTACCACTACTATTCAGGACCAGCTCACCGGAACCCAGATAACTATATTCATGCAGCCATTAGCTATCTGGGAGATTGCGAATGGCTTGTTGGTTTTGAAGATATGTATAATGGTGGAGACCAAGACTTTGATGATATCTTAATGATATTGAGCGGAGATCTACAAATGCTTCCATAAATCAAGTGTTCCACCATCTATGTACCATGCATCGTACTAGAAGTTTGGAGCAACGATTCTCAAACCAAGATCTTTTTTCTTACTCAATCTGTTTATTTTTACCGTTACCTTTGCTTTATGATCTCTTTGTAAAGAACGAACACTTCCCCCTTTCGTGGAAGCCATTTCATTCATATCACATATATTATAGGGACATTCTTCTGCTGAAACTACCCACTCAGCAGCATTTCCGATCATATCATACAATCCAAAAGTATTGGGTTTTTTGGTTTTCACTTTTTGAACAGAGCCTTTGGTATTACGAGACGTCCATGCCACAGGATCTAGAGTACCGGAACCTGCATAAAGACCACTCTTATTTCCTTTCGCGGCATACTCCCACTCTTTTTCTGTTGGTAAACGATACCCATTTTTCTTGGGATCAATCTCAACATGTTCTTCCTTGATGGTATACACAACTTCCTTATTATTCATCAAAGACAGTGTATTGCAAAAAACAACTGCATCCAGCCATGTGATATCTGTTTTTGGAGCACTGGAGTTTGAGATATGTGTATTCATAACAAGACTCCACTGTTTTCGCGTTATCTCTGTCTCAGACATTAAAAGTGAATCCTTCACACCATGTTCACCCGGAATCTGAATCATTCTTATACCCACTCCATCACCATTCATTACATCTGAACCATCACGCATACTAAATCCATGCTTCCAAGAAGTTCCACCTGCTCGAGCAGACTGTTCATACGTTCCGATAAACATAGCCAAGAGTGCTGCAACACAAAGAAGTATTATGTTTTGTTGATTGCGCCCATACATAGGCTCTTTATTGGTTTTGTAAAAACGTCCAACAGTTGGAGATTTGGACTTCGCTAATGCAGACTTTTGGATATGCGAATATTCTTTTTCAAGATATGTAAGAGATTGAAAACGCTCTTCAGGTCTATTGGATAATGCTTTCATAAAGATACTACTTTTCGTTTGAGAAAACCCAAAAGCAGTAAGAGGTCGTAATAATGGTTTTTCCTTTCTCATCTGAATCTCATATGGGGTACATCTCGATTCCCATGGTTTATTTTTCGAGATAATTTCATAGGTAATGAGTGCCATTGCATACAGATCACAATCCATATTTCCATCCTGAGAGTACCTTTCAGGTGGTCGATATAAATGAATCATAGGTAAAGACTTTTGAGAGAACCCCCACCCCATCACAGCAAGAGACTTATCGGAGCGCACAAATACAAACTCTGAATGTAAAGAACCATGAACCATTTTTTGAGAATGTGCATAAGAAAAAAGAGATAAAAGCTGTTTTTTATGTGATAAACGCTCGTAATGACCTAGTGTGCTCATATCCCACATTTCTGCTTTTTCTGTAATGATAAAATCCCTGTTCCAAGTATAAATCTCCATTTTATTAGGATGACTGAGATTTTGATGAAGATTCATAGATCTCTGAAGCCCTTTTTGGAAATCAGCACAACTTGCAATATGAGAATGAAAATAAAAAATTAATGCTTCTGTTTCTTTGTACGAAATACTGTATACATCTGCATAGCTTGTTGTGCAGATGAAGCCTTTTTGATTTCCTAATGCGGATATCATTGTGCACCTTCTTCTTTTTGAACAAAGCACTTCTTAAGACAAGGATTAAGATCCAAGGGTTCCCCTTGAACAGAGATAAGCAAAGAAAAATAGATAAATAAAGTCATAATGTCTTCATCACACGAA
>NYTD01000228.1 GCA_002683315.1 Deltaproteobacteria bacterium
ATATTCACCAACGGCCTGTACCAAAAGATCAGTGATGTATGATTCTGCTTTGATTCGTGTTGTAGTTTTGTCCAAGAGAAAAATACTATCAACAGTGTCAATAATAAACAGAATCGTCAGCCATAAAAAACCGATTCCAATACTTTTATGTAATCCTTTTATCCATGGATTTTGCAAAATATGTCCTCGCTAATCAAATAAACCTCTACAAAATAATGAGAATTAGAAGGGATGCAAGTGAAAGTATTGATTTGCATAGTCTTTTACATGTATTTATGTTGGAGCTAAGCTTAGATTACGATATATTTACATAGACTATCACCCTTTTGAGAGTGAAATATGCGTATTGTTTTGATCAATCCTCCTATCGATTCCGTCATAGAAAATGGAAATGCCAATCCTGTGACACAATACCTTTTCTATAATTCGGCTCCTTTGGGAATTTTGTATATAGCGTCTATGCTCGAGCAAGAAGGACATGTCGTTTCCGTGATCGATGCTGCTGCAGAACTTCTAAATGTTGAGAAAACAGTGCAACGTGTCGTGGATTTTGAAGCAGATCTTGTGGGAGTAGGTTCCTTTACAGTAACCTTTGAAACGACCAAAAAATTAGGATTCTTGCTAAAAGAGAAACTTCCAACGATTCCCCTTATCTTGGGAAGTTATCATGTGACGTTGGTTCCTCATGAGGCCATGAGTCACGAATGTTTTGATGTTGGTGTTCTTGGAGAAGGAGAACATACAATGCTTGAAGTTGTAGAGCACTACGAAGGGAAAAGAGAGCTCTCCAATGTACAGGGAATTTGCTATCGAGTTCCCGATGAGAGTGTTCCGGTTGGATGGAGTCTTCACATGACACCAAAGCGAGCCAAATTCAAGAAGTTAGATGAACTTCCTTTCCCTGCGCGTCATTTGCTACCTCCCAATATATACAGGCCCATTCCAGTTGACGACCATGCATTTCCCAAGTTTGCCATGGTCACATCTCGTGGTTGTCCGCATGCTTGTGCATTTTGTCAAAAATCCAAGTCTGGATATAGAAGCCACTCTCCCGAATATATTGTAGATGAGATTGAGCATCTCATCAGAGATTTTGGAGTAAAAGATATTGCGTTCGTTGATTCTCTCTTTTGTGCCAATAAAAAGCGCGTTCATGCAATTTGTGATGAGATTCTTCGAAGAGGATTGCAAGATAAGTTTTCATGGACATGTTCTTCACGTGTAGAGGTTGTAGACAAGCCTCTCCTCAGGAAAATGAAAGATGCAGGTTGTTGGCGAACTCGTTTTGGTATTGAATCAGGGCACGATGATGTCTTAGACTTTATATCAAAGGGGATCACTCAACAGAAAATCAAAGAAGCCATTACCGCAGCGGATGAAGTAGGGCTTCGGCCAAAAGCTTTCTTCATGGTTGGTCATATGCCAGATACAAAAGAGCGTATATTGGAAACCATTAATTTTGCAAAGTCGATTCCATTACACGATGTTACAGTGCAGATCAATACACTTCTGCCTGAAACTCCACAGCTTGAAATTTGGAACAGAGAAGGGTATAAGTGGGGCCGTGTAGTGAATCAAACTACAGATGAGAAATCATTTTGGGAGCCGACCTTTGTTCCTTGGGGATTAGAAGCCGAAGATATAATTGAGTTACACCGACGGTTTTATCGAGAGTTTTATCTACGCCCCATCACCATAAAAAGACATGCGCAGGGTATCAAAACTTGGCGTGACCTCTTCAAGTATGTAGAGGCGACTACATTGTTTTCATTTTTGTTCTTCGACCAAGAGAGGCTATCTCCATCGATGATCAAGCGGGCGATTAAAGATCGGTTTGGTAAAAAAGCGGGATTACCCAAAGCAGCCAAATGATTTTTTTCCTTTCGGCTCTTCTCGCTTGTGCTGAGAAGACTGCACCATCGGAATTGGGGCTTTTTCCCAAAGAACCACAAGAGGTCATTGCCAAGTTAAAGTCAATGGATGAGCTTGCTCGTCTTGATATTGTCATGGAATTGATGGAAAAACATCCGGACCAGTCGAGCCTATTGTGTCCTTTGCTTAGTGGAGATGCGCAAAAAAGATGTGTTTCCATTAGCGAGCGTCCTCATTTATGGTCAGAAAAGAAGGAGGAGAGATCCACTTTGTCTCGAACAGATTTCGCGCCAACGGATTGCCAAAAAGGCCCCCAGTTTCGATTATGTTTGGAAAAAGAAGTAAAGATATCGATACGCAAAGGAAAGATTGAACGTGTAAAAGGATTATGTGCACACATTGAAGAAGATACGTGGTTTTCGGAATGCTTGTTTGCGGCTGCGGAGCAAGCGACAAGACACAGAGGTGCACACGGATATGCGGAAGGAGTTGAGCTTTGTATGGAGGCAGGGAGCTTTTCTGGAAATTGCCAAGAGCATTTAATTATGATGCTGGCCAAAAAAGCTCCTTCGGCACATGCCAAAACTATGAAGGATTGGGCATTGATTCAATCAGCTTCTTCTGCGGTTCGTGCGGCGTGGAGCTGGAGAGATCGTGCGAAGATGGAAATCTTTCAAGAACGTTTATGGTCCGAAGCCATTGGTGTATCATATACAGGGATTAAACCGGTTACGGGTGACGTTTTTGAGCTTCTTTCCAAAGACTTTCATCCTCATGTTCGCTCGGCATTGACTCGTAGATTACTTCAAATAGATGCACCACAAACACATAAACTCTCAACATGGGTCGAACTGGCACAAACCTGTTCGACCAAGCGAGTGGGTACAAAAAGATCTCGAGACGTCGAATCCCGTTTTCAGGCTGTTGCTGATTTATGGGAGACTGGGATTCAAGAAAAAAGCATATCATACATGGCAACGAGTCGAAGGTTGGTCTCTGATGATGATGAAATTGATCTTACGATAGCGGTTTTGGAAGCAGCAGCTCGCATTCCACCTGCTCACATTCCGTTGTTGGAAGAAGGTCTTATCCATGAGCATGTATTGGTACAGCAAACAGCCAAGCGTCTCTTGGAAAAAATTCAAGATTAGATGATTATTTTTCGTCCGTGTAGATAACGATTCTTTTACGTGGTAGGAGTACGATGTAGACGAGTATCGACAATTGTTATCAATGGACAGTATGATTGCGATGTTCTTCTCTTGACATTAAGCAAAAGAATAAAGATCTGTAACAATAGAGCTATATGTTTGTCTGTTTGGGACCTAGATATCCGAGAGCTTCTGCAATAGGGTTACAGATGCGTCTAATGGTGGCCTCTTCTGTTGAGGTAATAGGGAGAGCTGGCTTTTGAACACCTCGGATACGTATATCGAGAACTTCTCGTTTGATCTTGACCCGACAGTGTTCTTCTAAAAGTTGGATGTTTTCCTCTTTGTTGTTCATGAGGTGTTCGAACAAAATCAATCGTGCTTTTAGATTGCCTTCTTCATTTGGAAACTGCAGAAATGTCTCTGCGTTCTTTCTCCATAGTTTGGCGAAGGTTTGTACATCTTTGACCAGAATTTTGGGCCATTGATAAAACCAGGTAACTCCTTTGTAGCTCGACCATGCATCATAGGGATTTCGAATCAAAAAAACAAAACGAGCATCGGGATACAGCCACTGTAGAAACTGAGCGACCAATCCATCATAGCGAACTTCTTTGATTCCAAATCGCTCTCTTCCCATTTCTTTGGCAGAATACAAAAATAGTGTGTCCAGCATACTTCGGTAGGATGCTCTCATATGTTGGGGGGCAGGATAGGTATTGGCTATCCAATGCTTGTATGGCTCTGCAATGACATGCGCCAATTCGGGCTCATTTGGGTCAAGAAAATGATTGATGGTAGGCCAATCGTTTCGAAGGAGTCCTTTGGCACTTTGGAAGAGATGTGGAATGATTCCCGCATCTCCGTACGGTTCCCCCCAGACATAGATGCTTGGGTCTGAACAAAGGAGACGTTGCAACAGCGTACTTCCAGATCGCCAGATAGAGGTAAGCATAAATACAGGTTCATTTGCGGAAGGCATGGGGTCAAGGCCCCATTTTTTATCATATTTATTCCATATATTCATAGAGTTTCCTTTTGTACGATTGTCGGCAAGAACCTGTTTGGGGGAATGAGTAGATTGCCACCCAAACATTGGATGCGCGGTTGTGATGAATGTTACCGTTTAGATGTACGTACGGTGATGTGACGATATATGGGTCATTGTGTACTGTCGGAAATCGTTTTTGATCGGTGCGCATTCCATTCTCGTCGATGTATGGGAGTCGAACAGGTGATAATTATTGTTTCGTATGTAACATTGCATTGACTTGAAAAGCTAGAAAAACAAAATGGCGACCATAGGTCACCATGAATCGATAGAGAGAATCAGCTATAGATAAGAATATTCTGGTCCTTCACCACCTTCTGGTGGGACCCATTCGATGATTTGGTATGGATCCCGGATATCACATGTCTTGCAGTGAACGCAGTTGGAGAAATCGACTTGTAGTTTCTTTTTGCCTTGTTGGGCAGCATCATCGATCACATTGTACACCTGTGCGGGGCAAAATCGCTCACATGGATTTCCGTACTCTTCGGTACATCTGGTTACGCAGTGGTCGGGTGCAAATCCGAATTTCTCAGGCTCTACTTTTAGATGACAAGGTTGATGTTCGTCGTGTGTCGATCCGGAAAGGTAGACAGCTGTGAGTTTATCAATAATATAACAATCATCATCATTGGCACCTTTGTAGTGCTCTTTCAGATCAGCATACTTTCCAGCTTCATACATTTCTGGACGCTTACTTTCATAGTTGCTGCCGTAGTAATCTTTGAGAGTTTTCATGCCGATGTGGTCTTCATGGGCAGGACGTATTGAGCCGGCGCCAAATACTTTTGCAAGGCCGTATTTTACAGCACCTACAGGAAGTCCATTGGTTGAAATATCGGTATGGAAGTTTTGAGAAGTCTCCATTTCTTCACGAATCCATGATGCATCGACTCTGTCTTTGTATCCTTTCATCATCTGTTCGCTGAAGTCATTTTTAAGGAGTGCTTCGAAAGCAGTCTCAGCAGCAAGCATACCCGATTTCATGGCGAGATGGATTCCCTTGATTCGAGCAGCATTTAGAAAGGATGCAGAATCTCCTACAATCATAGCTCCCGGAGCGTAGAGCTTTGGCATGCAGCCCCACCCCCCAACAGTAACAGCTTTTGCACCGTACTTTATTACCTTTCCTTTTCCTAGGATCTCTTTGATCTTTGGATGAAGTTTTAATTTCTGAAGTAGATGCTGAACATCTTGGTCGGGATTGCCTGCATCAAGAACAGCGAGTAGTCCTATACAGACGCGATCTTCGGACATACTATAGATGAATGCACCACCGAAGGTTCCGTTGATAGGACCCATAGATCCATTGAGTGGATAACCAGCGGTAAGGTAGACAAAACCTTTCTTAACACTACCTTCTGGTAGCTGGATCACTTCCTTGCAGCCCATTTCGTATGTGATGGGGTTATTATCAAGGAGATTATATTTGTTCATGAGTTTACGTGCAATGGTTCCACGAGGCCCTTCACCGATGACGGTAACTTTTGCGAAGATATCTGCACCTGGCTCATATTCATCTTTGGGTTGGTTGTGGTGATCCAATCCACGATCTCGTGTACGAACACCACAAACGGTATCTTCTTCATTATAGAGAAGATCCCATCCTGCAGTACTGGTCATGATTTCAATGTTACGCTCAGAGGCGATGTCTGCCATCCATTTCTGAAAGCGTGCAATGGAAACGATGGGTTTTCCTTCATCGTGGAATTCTGGCGGCATGACAGGGAGTGCAAAGCCGGTAGTTTCACTGAGGACCAGCATTTGTTCTTGTTCCACCCATTGTTCTAG
>NYTD01000229.1 GCA_002683315.1 Deltaproteobacteria bacterium
CGAATCGTCTGTCCAACGTAGACGGGGGTGTCGTCGTGTTCAGTGTAGAGGTATATATTGGCGGTAATTACTCGAGGCAAGAGACTTTCACTACTATCAAAATCCTCCATTTCATCATTGATTGGGTTGTTTTGTGTTTGAGGCCCGTCTTTAAGCCAGATAGGACCCGTTTTCTGCTCTTTCTGCTTTTTCGGCAATTCCACATCATCATCATCATCATCATCAGCATTCTCATCATTCTCTTGACGCACCCTCTTGGTCGTCATCTTTACATCATTCTTTTTTTGAAAGTAGTCTGTAATGATAAGCTTTTGATCAAATGATTTCGTTTCTGGTAAATGGTTTACCATTCTTCTTCTTTTTTTTTATTTTTTTCAATAGGACTTTTCTTTTTTTTTTCTTGCCATCTAATTTATAGTGAACGATATTGGGTGTTGATAATTAATCATGAATGATAATATTTTAAAGTATAATACTTCGATTCATTTATTCGATAATAATGAGGCCAAGGCATTTTCATCTGATTTGAAACGCAATGAAATCATGTCCTTCAAGGAGAATCTATCATCTCAAATGGGATGGACTCTTATAAAAGTCGATGAGACTGGGAAAAAAATCAGTTCGGATAAAGATAAAGTCACTACGGGTGATTATTTGATTATTCAGTCAAATGTAACCAATTCTGCAGATAACAGTCTACAGTTTCTCGATTGCGATAGCACTATCGATTCTGATTTGAAAAAAGTGTCTACAAAGATTTGGCGTCTATACACGACCTCGAATTCACAATACATCACAGAGAATTCTGATATATACTTGATCAGTGAGCATAGATCGCTATCTAGAACACCACCTTATCTACAGTCATCTCCGGGTAATATGAATAATAGGTTTTCATGGATCCCGGATGACAGATCAAAAGTGGCATGGAGGTTGAAACGAACAGACTTGCAGCCATCACTGTCAACATGTGGCGATACTACGTTCTGTTTAAAAGGTTGTTGTGATGCCGATGGGACATGTGGTGGCATCGTCGGTCGCGTATCAACGGACTGTCCCCTCAGAGGGGGGAAAGGGATACAGTCCGATTTCGATGGCGCAGCTACTTTGCTTTTTCGGAAAGAGCCGAGTGTGATATCAAAGAATAAAAGATGCGGCCCGAGAGCGAGTACAGGGGATTTATATACCGTTTGTCCACGCGGGGAATGCTGCGGGAACAGTGGCTTTTGTGGAGGAAATTCAGGTGAAATCAGCGACTATTGTTACGATCAGGGGCGTGGCATTTTATCGGGTGCGTTTGACGGCAATGTCATTGAAAATAGCTATTCAAAGGCAGAGGCGGTAAAGATACCTAGCGACGAGCGATTAGACAAGTTGTGTGATAAAACCCCTGATTTGTCACAATGCCATTGTTACAATGCCCTCAAAGCGGCCGCGCAGCTATTCAACGAAGCTGTAAGGAGTACCGCGCTGGCCAACGAATTGCGCGAGATTAAATATCGCAGCAAGCTTGCAGACTGGCAATATGGTAGAGAGGTCAAGAGCAAACAGTTGCAAGAAAAGAGGATTGAAAAGGGACACAAAAATGGAAACACGACTCATGAATGTTGTGTCGATGGTAGTGGTTGTTGTCCAGACGGGTATGAGCTCGAATCCCGCTCGGGAGACCTTGGCCTCTCGACTTTAAAAAAGACAACGAAATGGAATCCGCTACTGGGTTGGATTACCGTGGCGTCAGATGCACTAGACAAGAGATCCTGTAAAGCAGTATGTAAAATGACAAGATCACGTATAAACGCAACAATCGATGGCGATGCAGCAGTCGGTCTGGATCAAAAACCCTCACCCATTCCTTTAAAACCTGTCGAGGTGAATACAAACATAAACTGCTGTCAGAACACAATGCTCAACGTTAAAAATGCCTCGAATGTAACACAGAGTTGCACACAGAAGATTGTGGCGCAAACTATTATAAAGAATGATCCCAAGAATGATCCCGAGAATGATCCCAAGAAGGATCCCAAGAAGGATCCCAAGAATGATCCCAAGAAGGATCCCAAGAAGGATCCCAAGAAGGATCCCAAGAAGGATCCCATACATTGGTACATCATCGCCGGTGTTATTGTCCTTTTTGCTATTGCTATTGGTGTTTATAAATTTTCTAATGGGCTTAACAAGGGTACCAATTCCACATAAAACATCCCCTTTTTTTTTATACAACCACTACAAGCTACAAGATGTTGAATAATAGAGTTATTGCTTATATATTCGGCGGCGCGGTTGCTGCTGCTATTGTTGTTGCAATCATACATTTTGCTAAACCTGATCCTAACCCGAGTACCCGAAGCGATTCCTCACCCCAAACCCATCCCTCAAATCAACCTTCTCAGCCTTCTCAGCCTTCTCAACCTTCTCATCCTTCTCAGCCGCCCCAACCGCCACCCCAACCACCCCAATCTCCTGAAGTTACACAACAGTGGAAGTTGCAGAACGGAGCCCCAGATGGTATAGATTCCACGTCGATAACTCCTTCGAAATTAATTGCAAATTCGGTCAGAGATAATACCCCGTTCGGCAGTAAGATTGTCTTTGACAAGAATAACAGTGATGCCAAGGTCAAGGGTGAAAGTTGCATGCTTGCGTGTAAAAATGTTCCGAATGCAAACCTTTCGCAACTTAGTTATAACAACATTTGCTCCTGTTTTCGAATGGAACCACCGGATGCAGGATGTGTGGTATGGAATGCAGGGTATGGTAATGATAAGACCTACATGTTGGAGCCAGAGTTGAAACAATGCAGTTGAAATCCCGGTAAATGATGATAAATGTGACACATGGATGTAAAAAAAACATTTTACAATGAATAAACAATGGAGCAAGAGTGGTACATATACGAATTGAAGAGATTGTCGATCGAAAATCGGCTCTTGAGAAGGGCGTTGTTAAATGTAAAGCATTCTTCATCAATCCCCTCCGATGTAAAACAGATATGTGACCTTCTTTCAAACACAAGCACAGACGGCCTTCTTTGTAAATTGGGAGGCGAGCTCGAAAGTCGTGGTCTGAGTCCGCAAGACTCAACTGACGATTTTATCAAGCTTGGTATGAATTTACAGAGAAGTCTCGATAAAGAACACGTATTCCTCGACTGATTGACGATTAATTCAAATGTTTTTTGCTCATTTCATCTACCGCACGCAAGGCAAAATACTTTAAAGTCCAAAGCGACATGGGATTGCCTAGTCTGTTGCCTACATATTTGGCCACATCATATATTTTTCTAAAGTTGCGCTGACTCGAGCTCTCGTTTGATATTGTACGATTGGTTTCTTTCATAACTTTGACTTGCTTTTTATTTTCGACTGTCGAATAACTGTTATTTTTTTGCATCATGTTTTCATTGTTGTAAAAATAACGAGTAATACTGTTTTCATTTAGTTTTTCATTAATGGGATCATTTTGTCCTTGAACATCTTCTTCAAACTCATTCTTTGTCTTTTCAAACAAGCGAGATTCATCCGAGGAGGCTTTTATTTGCAAGGTTGGTATCTGTTCATCGGCATCGGATTCGAGTGATTTTTTGACAGTCGTCATTTTGACATTAGGGTGCATTTCCTGGTTGAATTTACCAAGCATTCCAATCAAGAGAAACACTCTGACAAAGTCAGTTGGTGCCAGATGATGATGTGCGCATAGGCGTGTCGCTCGACCTATTGCTTGTGCCCTGTGTCTATTGTCTTCCGGGTAGGACACGAAAACAACATTCTTTACTTCAAAATAATTCTTACCCTCTTTTCCACTTTTATCACCCAAAATACCAGCAATAATGTCACCATTTTTATTGAGCTCACTGTTGAATATCTTTTCGATTACTTTGTCAAATTTGGCAATCATTTCATGCGATGCAGGTATCTGGGCACAAAAGCCTTTGCCTCCTTTACAAGCTTCCTTGTCGTAAAATTGATGTGGACGGTATAGTTTGTCACATCGAATCCAAACTACGGGTTTATCGTCACCCGATTTGTACGATCCCCAATTTGACACATAGCTGGCACTATGTTTTGCATCAAGTTCGTGAGACCATTGTATCTGTTTCAATAAACGTCTGCATTCCTTCCTGCTACTGCGCACTTTGACCATTGAATCGGGGTTTGTTTTTGCAAGATTTTCGAGCTTGATGATGTTTTCACGTACCTCTTGCATCTTTTCCTCATTTTGAAAAAACAAATTAGGCTCGATAAAGGACATTAAAACATCAAAGGATGAACGCAAGTCAAAACCCCAGTTTATAAGTAGTGACGACTCAATTACTTGAAATACGATAACGAAAAACTTTTGCTTATTATTCAAGAAATGAATCATCATATTGTGTGCAACAGCGTACTTGGCAGTGCTTTTGTTTTTTTGAGAGTTAGATGGTCTCAAGAATGTTTTTGCATTTTTGTCTTCGCTATAATTGTTATATATGTAAATTGGGTCGAATATGACTGACGCTGTGTCGTGATGTTTCAATTTTGAATTCAGTTTTTTCAAAAGGCGATCGTTATCTTTGAATTTCATTTTGATTGGTTGTGACATTTTGACTTCATCCTTGCTAAGATGCTTTGATGCACTCTGTTTTTCTTCTACATCTCCTACATCTCCGATATCCCCTATATTCACATGTTTTAGTTTATTTTTTGATTCACTCGGTGTTTTACTCGCAGCCAATGCAGCCATTTGCGAAACTACCTTGTTTGTCAAATCATTTTCTTTCTTTTTCATTTTTGCTGTCATCTCTTTACCCGTCTCTTTACCCGTCTCTTTACCCGTCTCTTTACCCGTCTCTTTACCCGTCTCTCTCCTATTCAAGAAATTGTAAAGGAGGGAATTATGTCTTCTCGACTCGGTGTAAATAATCAACGTACGATCATCGCTATAAACCTTTCGACTTTTTCTCAAATAAATGTCGAGGTTAGGTATATCATCGATATTCTTAAACAGCTCTTTAAATCGACGATACGTATCTTTTTCAATATGGAGTTCGGATCCATCTGGACCCATTGCCTTGATAGTGTAAAAACTCTTGACTTTATTTGAGAATTTCTTTTTTTTAGCAAAACTCTGAACAATACCTGCTAGTGATTTCTTCATAAAGCATTGTTTGTTTGTCGTGTCATCCTCATCATCTTCCTCATCTTCCTCATCCTCATCACGGAAAATAAGTCGGATAACTGAGTCGTCCGCTCTTTTAAAGTCTGTACCATCGATCACATCCTCTGAGTTACTACAAAGCCTGTCGACCTTTGCTTCAGTTTTTGTTGTCTTTACTACCATATTCATTGTCTTTGCTGTATTTGTTGCTGTCTTTGCTGCCGTATTTGTCGTCTTTGCTGCCGTATTTGTCGTCTTTGCTGCCGTTTTTGTTGTCTTTGTTTGCACTACCGCACTTTTTTTCGCCTCTCTCGCCGCCTCTTTCTCCCGTTTTTTCGCCTCTTTCGCCGCCTCTTGCTCCCGTTTTTTCGCCTCTTTCACCGCCTCTTGCTCCTTTTTTTTCGCCTCTCTCTCCGCCTCTTTCTTGTCAATAACCTGTACAAACCGTATAGACGGTATGTAATCATCGACGCCTTTTAATTTAGGATATACCGGGGATGTTGCCAGTGATAGAGTCAAAACCAAGGTACCAGATCGTGCCAGGATTTCATTTTTCCGCTCTTTTGACACATCCAGACTCGCCAATGTGCCGTTAAACTTGGACAGGGATTCGAGGACGTTTCTTGGGAATTTTTTCAAATGTACAAGATACCGGCTGTCAAATAATTTCATTTCGTCCTTATACAAGCGATTGGATTTATTCTGTAGACAATCCAACATTAGTAGAAATTTAGCTGTTTCGGTTTTCTCAGACAGTGGTTTAGCGGCTTCTTCACGATCTTCTTGATCTTCTTGATCACTATCTTTTCTTTCAGCAAACGGTGTCGCTGATAGAAACACGAGTTTGACAACATCGGGTAACTTGTATATGTAATTAAACCATTCTCTTTTGCGATTTTGTGTCGAAATCCCCCCTTGGCGTTCACCAGCCTTTTGTGATTCGTCTATGAGAATCTGATGCGCCTCGTCCACAATTACACACGCCCATTCGTCTGGTGGATATTCTTTTAGACTGGGAGCAGTGTCCTGTTTGGCTTCTCCGTCATTCTCTTCATCATCGTTGTCACCTTCTTCATCGGGGTCACCCTTTTCATGATTCTTGGATTTGGTTTTTCCACCGGTTTTTCCACCAAATTTTTTGCCCATTACTTGTAAAACGATTTGAAAGCGACATTTACCATCTGCACTCTTGACGTCGTAGAATTTCGTGTCTGTCATGAGTACATCCTTACCATCTGTCGAATCCGTCTTATTGTAGCTGATACTCAATCCCGGGAACCAATATTGCAACCAGTTTTTCTTTTCTTCCAATTCCTTTGAAAATTCCTTCATGACCTCGGCTGTTGGTGAAAGGATTAAGCACCTGTGTTGCCTATATATATCAATATCACCACTGTCGTTATTATATGAATTTACTCTCTTCAAGATTCCACTAAGCGCCGTCATTGCGGCAATGGTTTTCCCGGACCCAACTCCATATTTTAACAAGACACCACGATTTCTCTGCCAACACAGTGGCAAAAGCGGCAAGAATTGAAACCCCAATAAATTCGGTTCATTGTCACCCCTCTGATTTTCACAATGCTTCTCATCTGGGAGCTTTGTCAAACTTTTGTACAATCCCTTGTTACTGTCATGTAAATTCTGACAAAATGTCTCGATATCATCAGTCTTTGTCGAATCTAGTGCTGAAAACAACTGATCAACCACACCGCCACACGGTTTCTCGGCCCATATATAACGGTCCGTAAAGTGATGGATGATATCTTTCTTAATCTTTTCGAATATGCCCACCTCTTTTTCGTCCAATTCATTACTAAAAGCGGTTAGTATATGTTTTGCTATTTTTTCTAACCCTAACCCTGAATTAAATATCTCGCCCAGAAAACTCTTCTTGTCTGCAATTTCAGTAAGTGGCTCACAAAATTTAGTCAACAGGCCGCGAATGAATATCAAAAACATCTCATCCCTTTCTGTGGCATTCTCCTCTGTGACTTTCTTCTCGCTGGAGTCCATGGTCTCCTTGAAAGCCTTTGTTATGAATCTGAGACACGCGATATGTCGAAGGAGATGATAAAGAATTTTTTGTCTCGAATATACATCTGGATCATTACGACGCGTTTCATCGTATCCACTAATAGTATCCACTAATTCTGTAACAACTATAACCAGATGATATACTTGCATCATGGCTATGTTTGCGGAGTCAGTGAGAGGGTATCCGCTTTTTTCATTAATTAAGTTGATGAGGTTTTTCAACACATTCGCGGCGTAGTGGAATGGTATGCGATTAAAAGGTAATTCCTTGGTCGCTTTTGTCTCTTTTGTCTCGCTTGTCCCGTAATATACATCCATTTGCTCTCTTGAGGTCTTTGTATCGTAACTTTCGCAAAGAGTGGAGGACACGTCATCGGGGAATTTACCAAAGCAATACTTGCCATAATTATCCCATTTTGTTTTTTCGTTTTTTTTCAACAAGTTCAGTAACGACATGCTTTATTATTATGATCAATAAAATATAAGACCAACCCAACTATACAAAAAATATACAAATATGAAGCGATACATGGGCGCATCGGAGGCATTTGTACAGACTCTGGCGTCGAGAAATGTCAAGAACGTTTTTGGGATAGTGGGAAGTGCATTTATGGATCCATTGGACCTGTTTGATAGAACCAGGATACGTTTCATATCTGTACAACATGAACAGAATGCCGTTTTTGCAGCCGATGGCTACGCTCGTGCCAAAAATTACAAAGAGATAGGAGTCGCCGTTGGACAAAATGGCCCAGGAATATCCAACTTTGTCACCGGTGTGGCCACGAGTTTCTGGAATACCTCCCCTGTCTTGTTCATCACACCCGACGTCTCGACCATGTCAAAAGGCACCGGAGGGTTTCAAGAGGTTGGCCTCGGGCAAGGCCAGTTGCAAATGTTTGACGGTATTGCCAAGAGTCAATTCGACCTTGGAAACGCCAACAGAATTGCGGAGATGACGGCAAAGGCATGTGACGATGCTCTCCTATTACAGGGACCTGTACAACTCAACATTCCACGGGACATGTTTTATCACACCGCCGAATATGACATACCGATGAATAATACAGGCAATGTCGATTCAAGACAGCGCGCGGCCCCCGATGATATTGCCAAAGTATCGAATCTCTTACTCAACGCCAAAAATCCCGTCATCGTATGTGGCAATGGCGTGATAAAATCCGAATCGGCGTTGGATGTTGCAAAACTTGCAAAAATTCTCAATTGTAAAGTGGCGACCTCTTATTTACACCCAGATGCCTTCCCCGCCAATCATCCTCTCGCGTTGGGCCCTCTCGGATATCAGGGTAGCAAGTGTGCCATGTCATATGTCAAGGAGGCCGACGTCATCCTTGCAATAGGAACACGATGTGGGGCCTTTAGCAATTTGCCACAAGACGGGATTGAATATTGGCCTGGAGAAGGAGATGAACGAGATGTCATACAAATTGACAACAATATTAATTCGTTACGCACAACCTCGCAAAAATATGTCAAACTTCAAAGCGACGCAAAATTGGCCAGCTTGGATATCTTGCAACAAATTATAGATGATCAAGGAGAAAAATCGAAAAAGAAAAGAGAGGCTGTGGAATCTGACAAGGAGTGGAGTGGTCATGTCGCTATCACAGACTCGACTCCGGGCACCGATCCGGCTGAGATGGCGCCACACAATGCTCTCTTTGCATTATCTTCAATCTGCCCCGACGATGCCATCGTGACGACTGATATAGGCAATATTTGCAGCTGGGCGAATCGATACTTGCGATTTAACTCAAGCCCGTCATTTCTAGGCGCCGGTGGGTTTGGATCATGTGGCTACGCCATCCCAGCGGCCATGGGTGCCAAGGTGGCGTCTCCAGAGAGGCCAGTCATTGCATATGTCGGTGACGGTGCATTTGGGATGAGTTTCAACGAGATACTAACTCTGAAGCGAGAAAAGATTGGAATCGTGATTGTCGTTTTCAACAACAGGCAATGGGGAGCTGAAAAGAAGAATCAAGTCTTGTGGTTTGGTGACAGGTATGTCGGCACAAATCTCGACAATCCAGACTTTAGCCGCATCGCGAGGAGTATGGGCGTACACGGCGTCAAATGTAAAAATGTCGATGATATTATATTTGCGATGCAACGCGCGCTAGAGCGTCAAAGGGACGGTTTGACAACTGTCCTCGAAGTCAATCTGACACGAGAACTCACCGAACCCTTTAGAAGAGATGCCATGAACCTCCCTGTCCGGCATTTAGATATATACAAAGATTTGACAGAGATTGAAGA
Organism: Deltaproteobacteria bacterium; assembly: GCA_002683315.1. GTDB lineage: Bacteria > Myxococcota_A > UBA796 > UBA796 > UBA796. The sequence goes on from NYTD01000229.1 coordinate 9,448, forward strand.
ATCAAAGACGCAACAATGCGTCGATTAGGTTCAAGCCCCGCATCGATAGCAGTATCGCTTTGTCGTCACAGGTAAAGCACTCGAGATTAAAGTGACTGTGACCCCACGACCGATCTTTGCCAACTCTCCTTCATAATGCGCCCTAACTATATCGAAATCGGATAAAATAGATTTACCAATCCTTTTATTGACACAATTGTGCATGTCAAACACGTGGCGCGCATATGTAGAAGCCTTTGCGAACGGATGTTCTTTTAAATATTCAGAATGATGCCTTGCGCAATCTTGACACGCGTGTAAAACAAACAATTGTATATCGTTACTTATTCTTGACATGATGGACGCGCTCAATCTAGTCTCCTTTCCATTTTCGCTTCGCTTTTGATCAGCCAGCGTGGCAGCAAGATGATATAAAATCCACGTCGCGCTAAATTGTTTTTCGAAGCCATTTCGTGCAATTATCTCGTTGGTCTCGATGACAATAGGATCTGTCACATTATCGTTTCGTTCCTTTCGTTTCAATTGCCCCCTTTTTTTTTTGAATATCTCCTTTATCTTTTCCATATTCATCCTTTATCAATATATATATAATATATAATATATTTTTTCATTTCATTGTTGTCTAATCTCTTGTTTTTCTGTATTATAGATGCTACACCCATGATCTTGATGTTTATCAATAGAAACTTGTACAATCGTGTTGAATAGTTGTTTCGGGAATGTTTTTAACACGATTTTACAGCAAAAATCAACATCGAGTGTATCTAGGGCAGTTTCAGAATCTAAATTCTCTCGTAGAGATTTATAATAATCTCTAAATCGATACCCTAGGGGCGCGAGACAGTGCTTGCAACGCGGTGGTTCCATTATTTCTTGGTTTTAATCAAATTAAAAATAAATTTTTTTTCTTTTTTTCCTTTTCCTTTCTTAACATCAAATTGAAAATGAACCAATCATATGATGAAACACCGCCCGAGTTTGATTTCGACATGTTAGTAGAGCGTGTCGCATCGGGGGGAGACGGTGGCGAGATTCTCGACCTTTTAAAAGCGGCATGGAGTTCAGGATTTAGACTCAATGACGTCGAGGAACAAGAATACGTGATTGATTATATACACAGGGCCTGTGACTCTAAATATATCGGCATCAAGAGTTATGATGAACTCAATGCTATCGTACTTTCATTGACCCTCATTTATTCAGATGATGAAGAGGCCTTGAAAAAGGCATTAGCAGAGATTAATGTCGAAATAATACATAATTCAACTCCACATGGCATGGGATGGACTGGGAGTGAAATTCGGATGCTGGAAAAAAGCGAAAATCACCTCTTCCACATCTATAATAACAATCTCATAGAGATGTTGTTATTGTCCACGAAGGTGCCAGAAAAATCGACGAGGGGGGAGCATGTCACAATCATCACAGATCCACGTACGGATCCCAACGAAGATGATGCAACTGCAATTTGTTCTTTGCTGGGGGAGAATATGAAAAATGAAATATACACGAAAATGTCTCTACTTATTACTGGATGTCCGAGTAGCCTTGATGCGAGGCGGCGTGGAATTGACTTTGTCAATAAATTTCATCCGGATATTACTACAGAATGCGCTCCGATTGTCGGGGGCTGTTTCGATTCATATAAAAGATTTGTCGCCCCATATGATGAAGGAGAAGAGAAAACCATGTTAGAGGATAGAGATCGCAAAGGTTCAGAGACTAAAGCCATCGAAGCCGGGCATCATATCATCGACAATATACTAGAAACAACGACTATTCTACTTTTGATCGGGCAAGTTCCCTCTGACTTTTTTGAAAAGGCAAATCAGAGGATCGCGACTGGAGGGCTCTCTAATTTGAGGATCTTTAGTCTCCAAGGTCCTGGCTTCAACATAATGGGCTCTTCTTCGGATGCGTTACAATCATTTGTCAATAAGATTAAGGAGAGAGAAGGTGGTATTGTGCAATGGTCAGACAATACGGCTGGTCTGTCACTCACTGGCAAAGAGATTGACAAACGCTTCAATCTCCTCGGTTGTTTGAATACCGATATCCTTTCATATAGGAGGAAGCAAATATTGAGTTTTTGGGCCACTTCAGCTCTACCTAGGCATTTCGAGGGGCAATTCGGGGGTTACTCGTATTCGCATGATACATACGAATTACTGCGGGGCCTCAAAGCCTTGAGAGCACGGAAGTTGCAGAAAACCGAGTTCTAGCTGACGCATCGGTAAATTTATCTATTATAAAAGTATTATAAAAGTATTATAAAATTCAAGTAGAGAATGTTTCGAACGATTATAGATTTTTTCAAAGAATTAAAGAGAAAAGAGGAAATAATTAGTCTAAAGCCGAATAACCATGATGTTGTAGATCAAATTAGACGGTTCTGGGTTGATGACGTCATTTGAATAAGTAATAGCTTAAAGTCTGTAACACCATGCATTTGTGCGGCGTTCTACACATTCTGTAGTGCTCAACGATACTGGTTGGGTTCGCGCGCGCTACGCCGAGATGCAGAGATTTTTTTTGCTACGTCTGTGCAACTGTTCTTCACGTGTGATACTCGCGCAAAATCCTCGTGAGGATTTTCATACGGACCGTAAGGGGTTCCGTATACGGACAGTAAGGGGTTCCGTATACGGAAAGTGAATGATATCATCATCTAATGAAAATGAACCAAGATGAAACTCCAACCCTCGGAGTCAAAGGCGGTGGTAAGGTGAATGGAAAGGTCTATTCTGTACTCAAATGCTTTCAAGGGGCCTTAAAGCACGAATCAGCGAATTCAAAAGCCTGGACCAGCCTCGGAGCCAAAGGCGGTGGCAGGGTGAATGGAAAGGTCTATTCTCAAATCCAATGCTTTCATGAGGCCCTAAAGCATGATCCAACGAATCCATGGGCCTGGGGAGGGCTCGGTTACAAAGGCGGTGGCAGGGTAAATGGAAAGGTCTATTCTGAAATCGAATGCTTTCAAGAGGCCCTGAAGCATGATCCAACGAATTCAAAAGCCTGGACCAGCCTCGGATTCCGCGGCGGTGGCACGGTGAACGAAGAGGTCTATTCTGCAATCGAATGCTTTCAAGAGGCCCTGAAGCATGATCCAACGAATTCAAAAGCCTGGGGACAACTCGGAGTCGAAGGCGGTGGCACGGTGAACGGAGAGGTCTATTCTGCAATCGAATGCTACCAGGAGTCCATAAAGCATGATACAACGAATTCAAAAGTCTGGTACAATCTCGGAATCGAAGGCGGTGGTACAGTGAACGGAGAGGTCTATTCTCAAATCGAATGCTACCAGGAGTCCATAAAGCACGATTCAACGAATTCAAAAGCCTGGACCAAACTCGGAATCGAAGGCGGTGGCACGGTGAACGGAAGGTTCTATTCAGAACTATATTGTTACAATGAGGCCCTAAAGCACGATCCAACAAATTCAAATACCTGGAACGAGAGAATAGAATGCTTTCAAGAGGCCCTAAAGCACGATCCAACGAATTCAGAATCCTGGACCAAACTCGGAATCGAAGGCGGTGGCACAGTGAATGGAAGCGTCTATTCTCAAATAGAATGCATCCAGGAGGCCCTGAAGCATGATTCAACGAGTTCAGATGCATGGTTGACCCTCAGCTGCTGTTGCGACGGTGGCACGGTGAACGGAAAGGTCTATTCTCAAATAGAATGCATCCAGGAGGCCATAAAGCACGATCCAATGAATTCATCTGCCCTGGCCTCCCTCGGACTCTTCGGAGGGGGCACGGTGAACGGAAAGGTCTATTCTCAAATGGAATGCATCCAGGGGGCCCTAAAGCTCGATCCAATGAATTCATCTGCCATGGCCGCCCTCGGACTCTTCGGAGGGGGCACGGTCAACGGAAAGGTCTATTCTCAAATGGAATGTTACAAGAAGGCCCTAAAGGACAATCCACTAAGGGATGATCATCAAAGTAGTTTATGGATCAGGGAGAAGGCAGAAGAACTTACTCAGAAGACAGAAGAACTTACTCAGAAGGCAGAAGAACTTGCTCAGAAGGCAGCTGAAGAACTGCTCGTGGAAGAGGCTTCCGATGCGACGAACATCAAGACGAAGACGAAGACAAAGAAGAAGACCAAGAAGAAGAACAAGAAGACGATGCGATCAAAAATGGCCACTTTTCAGTCTCTGCAACAATTATTAAAAAGGGACTTTCAGAGCCAACCAATCACTGATTCTGAAATTGAAAGCTGTAACAAATTCATCAAGAATGAAGCAGAGAACAGTGTCGAGGGTTGCAATGACGACAAAGTCATAAAATTGACATCGTTGCTGAAAACGGCAAAATCGAGTAGTTGCACAAAAAAGGTAGCGATGTCCCCGGAGCTTCCAGAGTTCGAATCACCAGGGTTAATCAGAGAGGCAGCACCAATACCGAGTGGGGTGGACACGAGCCCACCACCTGATGATGATGAGGCATTATGCAGCATCTGTATGGATGCTGCGAGGACACATGTTCTCGTCCCTTGTGGTCACCGATGCGTATGCGAATCGTGCATCAATGTAGGCGACGAATGTCCAATCTGTAGGGGCGAAGTCACCCACAAAGTCAAGCTTTTCTATTGAGCCCTCAAATATATCGGATAGGTATAGGCAAACATAGGCGGAGAGGACGCGGGAGAGCCTTCTCTGTTTTATTTCCACGACACGCGTGATACAACGTGAGTGTGCGCGCATCAGCGCCATGAATAAGGAGCAGTTAAAGAATATTATTACTATTATATTGTACTATTATATTGTACTATTATATTGTTAACAATATTCATTCGGGTTTTTTTTCTCGAGTGATTGTAAACAGACCAATGAAAATTAAGCATTCAGTATTGTTCATCTTGCTTTTGACTATTTACAATGCAAAAGGGGTATTGAATGTAACGGCCAACTGTCCATGTCTCGCACCCGACAGTGCGGCGGACGACATTTTTATCGAAGCCGTGGCACCGTCTGCGTTCCTTGCCCTCAATGCGAGCTCCCGAGCTCTCTATGGCATCACGTGTGCCCAGCACGATGTCTCATCTTGCGAACCCATTGAACAACAGGGAACGGAGCCTTTTTGTCTGAATTTTTGGTGTTATGTTGACGAGTCGTGTGTCGGTGTGGAGAGTCAGCTGTCACGCATTCGTCGCTCTCAAGAAAACGTAGGACGTCGATATTCGTACGCTGCATGTGGTGACATTGATCGTTATTCGACAGCTCTCGCACAGCGTGAGTTGATTGGTGTCAATACTCGGGTCATGCGTATGAAAAACTCGGGTGGGTGGCGGGGGAGCTATTGCGACGCAGATGGGAGTTGTCGTGGTCCCACTCACGCCTTGTGGAACTCGGTCCTATCCGCCTCACAGGCCAATCCAATCTCGGTTCGCACCCATTACGGTGGGCCGTATAACCCCGCGTCGGATAACATCATCGGTTCGCCATGGTCAACCGAGCTCACAACGGCGGTGGCGAGGAACGCACCCACGATGACGAGCGCGTTCGACGCCTGTGTCTACGCCGCATCTATGGGGATTGTCGATGTTTGTTCTGGCCTGTTCTTAATGACGCCATCGAGAGAGTCTCTAACGCCCTTCATCCACGTCGTATCTCAACCAAATATCCTCCTGACTCCATATGCCATCGAGAGCGAGGGTGATATCTTTGCATACGCCGCCAAGGCATTCAGACCCTTTACATGGGACCTGTGGCTTGTCCTCATTGTCTCTGTCGTGACGTGTACCGTCGTTTTATCCTATCTCGAGAAGGAGGAGCTGTATAGAGAGGAACGCGATAATAATCCGGAGAGACACTCTACATTAACAACGCCCCCTGTATCTGCCACCCACTCGCGTCGCTTCTCCATCGTAAAAGATGTTCCACCAGCCATCTGCGCCGGGTTGACTACGCTCTTCAAAGGTGCAAGCGACTTCAAGCCGCAGCGCGTCGCCGGTCGAATTCTATTACTTGGTCTCGGTGTCACTCTCATCATCGCGAGTTCCTCCTATGCCGCGAACCTTGCGGCGACACTCGTCGTCGAAAAGACGCCCAAATCACTCTACAATTCATTCGACGAAGTGCTCTCTGATCACACAGCCACCGTCTGTGCATTGTGGAACAAAGCCCCACGACTTCGTGGTCTTGGGTTAGTCGAATCCCGGATCGTCACATTTTTGAGCCGTTCGGATGCTTTGGACGCTATAGGCGGACCTCTCTGTAATGTCGGAGTCGCCTCACATGAAGATTTCGAAGCCGCACGTGGAGAAGGCCGTCTCTGCAACATACGTATAGCCGATGCGCGACTTTTCGATACTCAATCGGGGACACCCGTCAGTCGGTCTCATTATCGATCACTCGCCTATCACGCACGACGATCATTGACGGTTTCGAGTGCCGAAGACACCTCCATATACGCATACAATGATGCAAAGCGGCCACCAGACGCTTGTTCCTTTACAATAGAAGATAAAATTGCAACAGGGCTTGGTTTAATCGACATGGCCGGACCCTTATTATTTATGGGAGCAACACTTTTGATTTCATGTTTAATAACAAGCTTCGAATGTTGCCGATCTCTTGAAAATTCCATTGATGCCACGATGACGATACCACCAGTGATACCCAGAGAAGCGCGAAGCAATATACTTTAGCGGTGATAGTATTTAAAATAATAATAGCGACGCGATTTATTCATGTGTAGTTCGCATTTGCATCCACTAGTCACAGGTGAGGCATGTCCTCAGAGGTGTCACGTTTTTAGCCAGCTGTCGCATACTGGGATTGTATTCGGGATCGTAACAAATCTGTGGACGCGTATCGTCTGCACCGGATGTGTCGTAAAATGCATAGTCTATCATCAATCTCAACCCGTCGTCATGCAATCCCTTTCCCAGTTTGTCGAGGTATCCGATGAGCCAGGCCTCTCGCTCCTTTTTTGGAAACTTCTGAAGGACGTCAC
>NYTD01000230.1 GCA_002683315.1 Deltaproteobacteria bacterium
GTCTGTCTGTCTGTCTGTGTCTGTGTCTGTGTCTGTGTCCGTGTCTGTGTCTGTGTCTGTGAAGGCTTCAAAAACATATATCTATCTGTATGGTTTTTGGGTTGTCATACGCACATGTTTTATTGCTGTGGGAATGTATTTTGGAATGCGAACATCACCCCCAAAATAGATATGGTGCGAATCTGATTCGTAAGAGAAAAGAATCGATTATTGAAAAAATCTCAAATAGACCGTAGTTATGGAACCAGATTTGATTGTTAATTACACCCATCCGAGCAATATATCATTCAATAGAATGTGATACATCAGCACATCATTATATTCTTCTAAGGAAGTATAGAACTGCCGCAATTTCGGGGTTGCTGATTCTCAATGAGCTTCCTCTTGTGGTTATCAAGGCATTATAGCTTGAACCCTCACAAATTTGGTCTTCTCTGATTGTTGCTAGCGCGTTGTAACTTGAACCTTTGCAAATTTGTTCTCCTCTAATTGTTGCAAGCACATTGTAGCTAGAACCTTTGCAAATCTGTTCTCCTCGAATCGTTAATAGAACATTGTAACTGGAGCCCTCACAAATTTGTTCCCCTCTAATTGTCATCACAGAATTATAACTAGAGCCCTTACAAAATTGGTCATCTCTGATGGTCGCCAAAGTATTATAGCTAGATCCTTCGCAAATTTGTATATTCATATTCGAATCCTGTTTATCGTTATTTTCTTTCAAATTTATAGTCAAAAGTTGTAATTTGACGCTTGAACATCTCTGCGACGATATCTTCTGTTCCAGGATGTTCATCGTATACTTTAGAATAGTGTCTTTTATCTTTTCTTGTCTTTGTTTTGGTTCTCGGAAGAATATGTTGTGGAATCCCAAGAGAAGTGAATATTCGATCATAATCTTCTTGCAGATGTTCAAATCGAATGATTTCATCAAAATAGAGGTCGTCCGTATCGAAATAAAAGTTGTTGTTGTGATTCGGGTTTTGGACTTTTTCTAAGTATTCATAAAAGTCATTATAATCTATTGTTTTAATTTTATAGCTCAGCATTTGCTGTATTTTTTGATAGATTTTCCAAGGAGCTAATCTCCCTTGGATGAATCTATTGCGTATGTTCTTTAGTGAGAAGTCTCTGTCTACTAATCCACCTCTACTTGCAATAAATTGTTCCCAATACCAATTGGAGACTGTGGTATCCCACGGATTTCTGCACGCAGTTATTTTTGTATATGTATCCCAAACCGTACTGGATACTTTTTCCTTAATCTCAGCAGGTTTTGAATGATGATCAAATCCTTTGGAGTTTTGGAATTTATCTTCATGGACTTTATCATCTATATCTTTATCGGCGACCATTTCAGGAGTGATGACGTCATCCTCTCCAAGAAATTGTGAAAGACCTATTTCTATTGAAGTTCCTGCAACTTTGCCTGGTCTGAAAAAAATAAATTTATGCTTGTGAGATATAATCATACAAAAAACAACTGTTGATGCCAAAGGTTAAGTGAACATAAAATATCATCGCGATAACTTATGTTTATGGTTCTTCTTAATCTAAGAAGGTTTGTAGAATAACATTGAAAAAGCTAGCTTTTTGTCATTTCTGAGTGGGCACATAACCAAATATCTGTGAAGTAGCAATAAACTAAAAAATAAGAGACGAGAAAATATTATTTTTGGGTTGTCGCAAAAAATCGGAATATCATAACGTCAAAATTTCGTAGGAATTTATTCGGTTCAACATAAGGATATGGTACTTGCTTCTATCCGCACAATGAAAAATACCTATGATCCTCAATATGAGGAAAGAAATCAAGTTTTGTTATTTAGTAACGTATCGATATCCTCAAGAATAGTTGATACAAGTTGAGGTGCATGTTGGTTTTTTTCATACTCTTTTCGAGTTTTTTGACGCAGCTCTAAATATTGTGATTGATTTTTTATATTATATAACTCGGAAAGGGACGTAATAAAATCTGTCTTGGTCGCTTGTATATTTCCTTTTTGATACGGGATACTGATGGCTACCTCTCGGGCTATGGAATGAGGACCATAGTCTTTTAGGCATACGATCGGTAATCCAAATTGCATTGCTTCTGTGACAACCAAACCTTGGGCTTCCATACTTGGAAAAAAGAAAACATGAGAGTTTTGATAATGCTCAAAGAGTTCATCTTGTGGTAACCAGTTTATAATATCAACAGCACTTTCTAGGTTGTTGGATTTTATATATGATTCTAATTCTTCATGAAGAGGACCTTTTCCAATCATAGTTAAGTGTGAATCCGGATGGTTTTTATAAAATTCATGAAATGTTTGGAGAGTGAAGATGGTACCTTTGATGTCAATAAATCTGCCTATAAAAAGCAGTCGGAATCCATCTTGAGAAGGATTGGTTTGTTCTTTTATATCAAAGGGTCGAGCGACTACATTGAGTATCTTTACCTTGTTTGGAAAGCGTTTAAATGTGGGGGGAAGATCCTTTGGATTCCCACAGTAGATTACATCAGAGTTTCTAAGAGCCTTCATCATCCATGGACTATACCAAAGCATTTTTTTGGTGAGGATTTTTATATATTCAAATCCAATGTAGAGAGAACGAGGCTCTCGATAGATGAATTCAGGTGGAATAAAAGGATGATGTGCCAATGGTCCCCACATAATTGAACCATTTGGATTTTTAAAGAAGTGTGGGGTTTTATCTCCGTGAAAATTAACCAAATAAATCAGAGAGAAATCACCCAAGGACTTAACTTTTTGAGCTACAAGATAGAGCCAAGTCATGTAGTATAATGTAATACCACGCTCTTTCTTCTTATAGAAAGATAAATACTTAGGCACATCAAGTGCGATGAGCGTGCTTTTTGCAAAGAGAGGGTCATTTTTAAGTAGATCTATATTTTTTTTTCTCGATATAAGAGTTAGATTTGGGTATTTTTGTACGATGTGTTGCACAATTTGGTACGCACTTCCATATTCTGAGCCTTTATCGAAAGCAATCTGATAAGAGATGAGACACATAGAGTCTTTGGTAGTCACGAAAAATATCCTTTGAAAGAGGAGTTTTTAGTATATCATACAGTCAAAATTATTAGGCAATTAAGAGTTTTTGTTTTTGATGTGTGTGACCTTTTACTTGAGCTATCATAAAAGAATTCATTCCGAATATAAAACCCAAATCTGATTGATATCAAAGTGCAATATGATCAAGATTATAACAGTGGTTATAAATTTGCATATACATTCGTTGTATATCCACACTTATATCGTGTAAAGGGAGGGAATTTTCGATTCATGCTTCCGTTTTTTGGGATTGTATAAAAATATTGTCGTTCGGATGATTTTATTGGTTTCATCACAAGCTATTTGGAGACTTGGATAAGATATTGTTCAAAATTCATGATTTAGATACTTTGATACGTATGGATAAATAGGTTTTACTATAGCAATCCGTTTATAGTTTTTTCGTAAAAGAGGAGAAAGCATGATTCCCTTAAAAGATTTTTTTCAATATATTGATCAAGAAATATTAATCCAAGGATTGGCAGAACGTTCAAAAGCAGGTGCTTTTTTATTAGTAGAAGGAGAAGATGTTTGGTTAAATAATTACGATTGGAACAAACAAGAGTACAAACAAATTGTGGTTGTAAAAGGAATCATAAAAAGAGGTGCAGACCCTTTATCATCATTTCCTGTTGCCGAAAAAGATAAAGATGGAGGATGGTCGCAAGGTGTTGGAGGTTTCTCTGACGTACAGCCAATCTCTCCGCAGATAAAAACAGAAGGCTGGATCGTGGATGTTGTAGCAGTAGAATTGGTTGAGTAGTCTATATTGATCAATGGTATAATTATTCCTTTGAAAAATTGGTCTAAAGATTGATTTATACTTAATTATCTAAGTATTTTTCGTTATCTGGTAACGATGCTTTATATGTCAGTGATGTATGAAACTTTCTAATATATAGATAATGGTTAATACTCATAAGGAACATGCACATTTCCAAGTTGGGGAAGAGAGATATTGGAGAAATTATGAAGCGTTTTCACAACAAACGAGCTGTGGTTATTGGTGGAACATCAGGAATCGGCTATCATTGTGCAAAAAAGATAACAGAAGAAGGTGCAAAGGTAGTACTGGTTGCCAGAGGTGAAGAAAATTTGAAGCGCGTTTCAAAAGAACTAGAAGGGACTGTTGGATATATTGTTGCAGATATAGCCAAAAGACTAGATTGCCAAACTATTGTCTCGGAGTCGATTCGATTGTTGGGAAATATTGATATCGTGATTCATTGTGCTGCTCAGCATGTTCGTGGACCAGTATTATCTTGTTCTGTAGACGATCTTTGTGAGATGGTTCGAAGTAATTTAGAAGCTCCAATATATCTATCACGATCTTTTTTGCCTTCATTGATTACAACCAAAGGAGTATTGATACTTGTATCATCCTTGGCTGGCTGTATCCCACTTCCCAATGCAGCGACGTATTCTGCTACAAAATTTGGTCTTCGAGCATTTTCCATCGCACTTTCACAAGAAGTAAAGGAATATAATGTTGGTGTAACAGTCGTCTCTCCAGGGCCAGTCGCAACACGTTTTATTCTTGATGATTTGGATGCGGTTTCCGATATGACATTATCACAACCGATGTTATCTCCAGAATATGTTGCACGTCGTATTTTGGGTGCTATTATTTCCAGACCTATTGAGATACAGGTACCAAGAAAATCTGGGTATTTGACTACATTGGGATACATCTTTCCTTTCCTTCGGCGTTGGTTACAACCTTCATTAAAAAGAAAAGGAGTTCGTCAAAGAAAGAGACTACAGAAATAAAAATGACACGAGCATATAATATTTTGATTTCATGTCTTCTCATTGAATAAAAAATATAAATGCGATCAGTGTTTTGTTATCTAATGATGTTTTGATCATTTTTGTTAATCCAAATATAAAGACTGTTGTACCTGTATCTATTTTTCATACAGAAGATTCCGTACACAGAATTTCCGAAATACAGAAAACCAAGATTACTATGGTTGAGTAGAGAATAAGAATCCGGAAGACCAGTTACTCCAAGTTAATCCTTTATCTCGATATCGAAAACGAAGACAGTATTGCGTATTTTGCAGAAGATCTGGAAATGAGAGCAGACGTAAATCAAGGTCTTCATTTTGATCTACACCCATATACCTGTTTTCATGCTGAATCCAATTATGAAAGATGGGCTGTGAAAAATCTGTACAATTGCTATGTAATTCCCACTGTGTTGCACCATGGTCATCTCCATCAGGATCAAAAAATGGACTTCCTTGCAATTCTAGTCCAAAAGCAACTTGAGGACTGCTCAAATCTAGATTTAGAGTTGGTTTTTCTGGTTTTTCATCGAAAAAACGAATGATTACTTCATCTGTATGATCATTGATTTTTGGGTTTTCGGGGGTACCCAATGAGACTCTTTTCAATGTAAAAAAAGGATTGTCGCCTGGTTGTACTTCTACGAGAACAAATCCATATTCATCTTCACTTACAGAAAACTCTGCATAATCTTGTTGTGGGTGGAAGCCCCATCTATCTAGTGCTCCTCCAGCACTGGCGACATTGACCCATAGGTGTTTGTGATCCAAAGATTGACCTCTACTATATCCATGTGTGTGACCAAAAAAATGAATGGATGGTTTATGACAATCATGTGTGAAGGACTCAAGTCTATGTATGACTTCACCGGTAAAATCAGTTTCTCCAGGAGTCCATAATTCTGATAAATGTGGATGGTGGAGTTGAGCAAAAACAAAATCAATATCTTCTTGTTGACAAGTTTGTAAAAGCAGTTCATCAAGCCAATCAAGTTGGATTTCAATTCGATATCCTGGATTGCTATCGAGACCGACAATTCGCACGTTGTTATAATCTTTGTACCACCAATGTTCTTCATAACCGGGGCTACCATTCTCTGGTAGCAAAAAATATCGCCAAAAGAATGGGGTATTGGCCTCATGATTTCCCGGAACAGGATAGACAGGGACGTAACTCAAAAGAGAAGCACTTGGTGTAAAAAAATCATCATACCATTCCGCGAAATTCCACCCATTATCTACCAGATCTCCTGGAATCAGGATCATAGAAAGGGCTTGTGAAAGATCGTTCGATTCTTGTTCTAATTCTGGAATAATACCATGTTCTATCATGTGTGCATATTGTTCTGGAAAAGAATCGTCTTTTTGCATATCACTCATGGCCAAAATACGAAACATGTCTTCAGAAGAAGATTCTGGAGGGGTTGTAAAATGATATATCGAAGAGGCATATTCTTCAGAGTGGGCTTGGTAATAGTAGGTTGTACTGGGATTTAAGTCGGTTATCTCTACCTTATGAAGCATTCCGATCCCTTCTTCATGTGTTCCAATCGTAGTTCTTCCGAGTGTATTGCTTTCTCCCCACTCAATTCGACTTTCTATTCCGATCTCTGTCTCCCATAAAATCCAAATGGATGTTGGCGTAGCATGTTGAACATATGGCGTAATTGCAGCTGAACCGAACGGGGCTGTCGGCTCAATGAATGTCTCGGCTGTCTCGGAAATAGGTTCTTTGGAGTTTAGGCAGGAAAGAAGTATAGAGAAAATCATAGGGACCAATAGAATGATATCGTAGAGTACAACAAAGCAATGATTAACTGTATGTTCATCATGAACAGTGAGCAAAAAAAAATCTTTTTATTATGAACATTTTTTGCTGTATGTAAAAACGATTCGGAATTCAATTTTTGTTTCCTTTGCGTTTTTTTTACTAGCATCTTGAGTATTTAGCTTTTTGTACATTGCTTCCAGTTGTTTTTGTACTTGAAAATCCGATAGATCAATCTCTTTTTGTGCAATCATTTGTTCTCCTTTTTTAAAGTACGGAAGCACGTATGAATTTTTGATTCCATTTATACCAAGTTTGATTTTTATTGCACCTGAATTTGAGCTACCGGAAGCAGAAAAGATATTGATTGTTATCTTTTGAGTTTGATCAAATGCAGAAAAAAATGAATTCACGATCGTTTTATCTTTTATGGAATTTTCAATATTGAAAGAGGCTGATTCTATAATAGAAGATATACCTGTTAATGATTCTGAAAACGAGGTTCCTTTCCTTGTTGAGTATAGTTGTACAGCTGCAAAAGATCCTGATATAGATTTTTTTTGGAGGGGGAAGATAAATTTCCACTTTGGAGTGACCTTCTCTATTTTATACAAGCAATTATACTTTGGAGGATTTAATTCTTCTGTAGCTGTATCGAGGATTTCAATATCTGGTTTTATATTCATGTATGGATTGGGTACACCCGGTGTCGGTTCTTTATAAGGAGAGGGAGCATCTGATTGACATGCAACGATAAACCAAAATCCTAACATTTTATTTTTCCAAAACAGTTATGGTGCCCAGTTTGAATTGATAAACTCATAATTAACCTGTGGAAAAGAGACCATTCAAAATGGAATGTATAGATAAATGTATGCATTAAAACATAACATGTAAAAATGAATAACTGGAATCCAGTATTCATCCTTCCACAAAATAAACGATATATGATGATGCAATCCAAATATCTATTGATATGGTCGTATTGCATCTACAAGAGTACGATGTCGACGAGTCAATCGATCGGCATATTGTTTGTGTATTTGATATTTTTGTCCTAATATTTCACTTTGTTTTTGTAACAAAGCAGGACGGAATCCTCCCTGATGATCACATGATAATCCTTTGGAGATACATTCAAGGGCCTTTTCATTATGTCCTTGAGAAGCATACAAATAGCTAAAATTGAGCCATGTACTTGGGTCTTCGGGCCAAATAGAAAATGCTTTTCGCCACGCCTTCTCGGCTTCTTCGAGCAATCCTTTTGAAAAAAGAACAGATCCATATACGTTCCATACCAATGTTGATGTCCATGGATTTATTGTACAGGCTGTATGCGCCAATTCTTGTGCTTCATCCAGATGCCCCAATTGCTGCATCAAGAGTTGTGCCGCTTCAGCGAGTTTGTGCCAATCAGTAGGACACCATCGAAGGTGACGCTCAAAAACTTCGACAGCCTCAGATATTTGACCGCCAGCGATATAGGAGTTTGTCCATGAACCAACACGATCTGCGTGAACATAAAGTGTGTCACAATACCACTTTTGAAATGTTTTTTCTAAATGTACTCCGCCGCAAACAGCGATACGAGTATGTATTGTACGATGGGCATCATCGATAGGTATTAGGACTTGGCATCCTTTTTTTTGAAACCATTGATCTAGATGAGGAAAATTTAAAGCGCATGTGATGGTTCCTCCAAAACGATGTACAAAGGTTTGTCGCTTGAATTCTTCACGTAACGTAGCACCATAGTCATTGATCAGAACAAATCCTCCATCAATCATCTTAGACAATGCTTTTTCAAGAAATTCCAACGAACCTGTATTCACCATTGCAACATCAGATTTTGCTGCATCCAACGCATCTTGCGAATATTGTACTTTTTCAGGAATAAAGGAAGCCTGCACTTCCAGAATATCAAGAAGTGGTAACAATACATCTAAAGCTTCTGGATCAGGTTTGTCTATCTGCGCTTGAACATCCGCAAGAGACATACCGACGCTTTGAATAAGCTGAGACTCATCTCCATATATACAAGCTTGTAAATGAAGTCTTCCGCCATCACGTCGGACCACATCAGCACAAAGACTATCCAACGCATAATTCGCGATTACAGCGATAACGGAACCAGTGGGTAGCGCAAGAGTATCAACGTCAGAAGCCAACATTTTCTTCATGATGATATGTCCTTCATGACCCATGAATTGGCCTCGATTTTTCCAGGATTGTACTGAATTTTGTGCTCCGTCTGTACAAATCCACAGTAAACGCTCATATGTATCTTCATTTGATTCCAAACTCTTTTTTTGTACATAATCAAGTACCTGACGGGCAAAAATACCACTTCCCGCTGCGACCTCAATGACAATCAAATTTCCATCTCGTTGTCGACCCATTTCCAAAATTAATTCTGCAGCAGCCCGAGGTGCCCAACCTGAATTATTGATGATATAGGGAACGGAACCATCGGAAAAAGGAGCCACCCCATGGTGAAGCCAATATCGAGCGGCCAATCTCCATTCTAAGCTCTGAGAAAGAGGTTTTGGGGGCTCCAATAACAGACGATTTTTATCTGTAGGATAAAGACGTTCTGATTTTCTACGTAGTAATTGATGCGGTGTGCGTGTGTCCATAGCAACTCCTGTGGAATGATGGTCGACATTGAGATGATAATACCAACCACATCATGAACATATATGACTTTGACAATCTCGTGTAGAAACAAATTCCATAGAATCGAATATTTGTATTTTCATGAATACAATCTGTAATCCTATCAATTATTTCTAGACTCTAAGTACATTTAGATTCTGTTTGTATGATAATAGGAGCTTATTTCATCAACATATAAACCAGAAA
>NYTD01000231.1 GCA_002683315.1 Deltaproteobacteria bacterium
ACATCCACATCTGTGAGCATATTGCGACTCACATTCACCTGCTGGAGATTTGTAAATCTGCGAAGCCCAATAGGAAGTTCTTTTAATCGGCATTTGGAGAGATTGATGGATTGAAGAGTGTCGGAGAAAGCATAGAGCTCTGGAGGCAATCCAAGCTTTAGAACCTGCGCGCACCCACTTAGATTGATCGACTCCACAGAACCAATTTCCTTTTGTTTTTTGAGCCACATACGCAGTGTTGTGTAGAACCAGTGTTTTTTCCTGATTCCTCCACTTTGGCTGTGGGAGAATGGCAGTACAAATCGATGGTCAGCATCCAGCTTGACTTCTCCCAATATAGAATCAAACCATTCGGGGTCACAACTATATGTGAGGTTGTCCAGAGCCTGACGAACCCTGAAAAAACGAGAGCTTCTCATCCATCGCTTCCAGCCTGCAGTGTTTGTGGGATTCTCTACGACTCTCTTTTTCGACGGCTCTTCTTCAGAAGGTTCTTCTGAACCTAAAATATTTCGTCTTAGGCGCTGCTTTCTTTTGTATATTCCACCGTCTGTCGAAGCACCTACTTCTTCAAGCAACTCATCGACCTCTCTTCCTTCCAAGACATCAAGTACATCTTCAACATACACTTCACACAATGCCTCAATGAGTTTCCCTTTCGACCAAGAGGATCGAAAATCACGTGAAAGTCTTGATAGAATTGACTTTAACTTGCTTTTTGTCCAGAAATTGTACATTTCTTCTTGATTCATACAGATCCCCACAAGGCATAGATTTATTAATTCTTTGGTAATGTATCGAATAAAGAATCTGCAGCCAGTATTTTTATTTATTCCAAATGTGAAGGCAAACAGCCAAGTACACCCAATGGATTACACGAAACAGGATGCTCGATATTCATCTGGCTCAAGCTCTCTTGTGTGTCGACACTGATGGCGTGCGCTCCGATGGCAAAAGCCTTATCCAGACGTTGCTGTTCGAATACAAGCCCTGCATCTCCACGAGTTCGAATCAAAAACCCTTGTTCAACAAGTTCTGAACTACCATCTTGAAATGGATCGTCTCTCAAAAAATAAGCCGCAAAATCATGCTCGGAATCAACAAGAGGAAACATGACTCTATCTGAAATGTCGGTTAATTCCCTTGTATATACACTCTGTGGGTCACCTCGATCCAGCAAAGCAAAAACCACATGACCACGTAGTATGTCAAGTGTTGGCCAGCCATCTTCCAATACAGAATTTCGAAGAGAAGAAGAATCTCCTTGCTGCATAGCCGGTGTCCAAAGTCGGTCTCCGAGTATGCTACGGATTTGCTCATCGACTTCATCGAGATGATCTGTGATGTCCCATGCTGCGACCTCATTTTTTGGCTCTACCAAAACCTGAATGGGAAAATGCCACGGGTGAGCATCAGACCAATCTCGAATCGTTTGCAGACAATCAACAAATCGATCGCAATTACTTTGATCATCCAAGATGGGGATATGCTGAACGACGATTTCTTCTCGTTCCGGATCAAACACAACATCAATTTCAAACTGGCGGATTCCTTGTGTGAGCTGTTCATCTAAGGGAGGATGGGTATAATTCCATTCCGCAATCGCATCGGTAGAAGGAGCAATATGATAGCTGTTGTGTGTTCCCCACACCTGACCATCTGTGATTCTCAATTCAGAATCGTGCTCATAGGTGCGAGATTCTTCTTGGACCAACGAAGTATCATCTAATCCAGAGGATACACACGCCCCCAAAAGGAATAAAACCATATGGCTACTGACAGGTCACGCTAAGTATAAATGGTTCTACAGGATTATTATCTTTGGTCTCAATGATGAGAAGATGTGGTGCTGCATTATTGGCATACACAGATTTGGTATCAAGGAAGTCTGGCTCTATTCCAACCCCTTCTCGTCGCGAAGACTCAAAATAGGAATATTCTTCATAGGCTGTCAGATCCTGTGGGCACTCGTTGGTCTCATCTTGGAAGAAGATGAACAGGTCCATATCTTGACAAATACTCGTCAGTGTGATGTCCATACGCATACCTTGATTATCGACTTGATACACCAACTCTGTTCCTGAGTATGTGTTATCGTCGATGCTTCCAGAGAAAAGATGCTCGTTGTAGAAGGTATTATCAAAGATAGATGTTCCGTTGGTCGCCAATAAAACACGCTCACCAAAGCTACAATCAATGGTTCCGACAAAACACTCTTGGGGTGGGTCAGGAACACCATCTCCATCCAAATCTGGATGGTCTTCTCCCAAAATCACAGCTGGTGCTTCGTATTCTGTAGAGGAGCAATCTGCGAGACCAAAACCTCCGGAGCCTCCCTCACCTTCACCTTCTTCTCCATTTTCATCACCGCATTCATCTGTTCCACCTCCAAAGAGGTAATTCAATCCCTGCTTGAGAAGATCCACTCCTTGATTGACCAACGCTTTAAATGCTTCGTTTCGATCATTCGGATTTTCTGGATCGGTTCCAAGCCACTCTTCTACAAGATCTGGGATTCCATCGCCGTCACCATCGATCGCATCTTGAATAAGTGGATCCATCCCCATAAAGAGCTCTTGACCATCATTGATGCCATCTCCATCGCTATCGGCAGATACATAATCTGTGCCCAAACATCCTTCTACAACGTTGGGGATACCATCACCATCAAAGTCCTCATCGATAATATCGGGATCAGAGCAAATCTCGTCCATCGTTTCGTAGGCATCGGGAAAGCCATCACCATCACTATCTGCATCAGCTACTGTCGGATTACTTCCATAGACCCATACCTCCAAGTAGTCGGAGATTCCATCACCATCGCTATCTGCACTGTTGGGATCTGTTCCCAATGTCGCCTCTTCTTCATTGGTCAAACCATCACTATCGTTATCTTCTTGACTATCTGGGATTCCATCACCATCACTATCTGTACTGTTGGGATCCATACCCATTTCAACTTCTTGATAATCTGGAACACCATCTTCATCAGAATCTTCCATATTGTCAGGCCGACCATCACCATCACTATCGACGTTGTTGGGGTCGGTTCCCATCTCAAGTTCGGTTTCATCAGAGATTCCGTCTCCATCACTATCTACAAATGGGTCAGCATTGGTTGTCGTGGTGGTTTTAATGGCCTGGGCACAAGCTGTTACACCAGAAGTTAGAAACAAAAGCGCAGCAAATCGAAAATTCATGTGTATATCCGGTTGTATGTACAAAAATAGTTCAACAATAACTCTTCAAAGGAGTCTTATTTACTCAGTATAATACAAAACTTTTCCGAAGATGTACAATTGGAGCCATTTTTAGGGTACAAAAAATCAAGACGTACACGGAAACAATATAGTGTTTTTTAACCACAAATGAGTACAGGCGCATCGTTTGGCATACAGCAGACATCACGACAAGACCCAACTCTTATTTTGACAGAGATTTTGTCTCACAGTATTTCTTAACACTGTTTTTCGCAGATTGGCCTATGATTTCCTCTACATAAACACCATCAAAACAACCAATAAATATATCTTTTGACCAACTTTGTACCCTGCTTTGTCCAACAAAAACAGCATCAAAAAACAAAAGAGCGGGAATATTACGGAAAATGGGATTGGGAGGACAAAAACCGTAATATTCCCGACTCGAAGAGTAGGGATGCACACCACACACATTTTTAAGAACCACCATAAGCCATACCAGCTAATGTGTGATGTACACCCGAAACATATAAACTCACGTTTCAGCGACCATAACTGCAAAACATGTGCCAGTCCAGAAACCGCATTCCGCATACCTACTAACAAGTAGGTATTACATTTATGTAGGATCCCCTACACAATTGTGTCTTTTACGATATCTCATCAATTTTTAAAAGAATGTATATTGATATTGTATTTTTTCACTCGCAGACCAATGATCCGTTCTGTCAATTGAAGCCTACGAGCTGCTTTTGCCATATTACCAGCACTTTCTCGTAGTGCTTCCTCGATGATTTGTGACTCCACATGCTCGAGCCGAGCTTTTAAACCTTCTTCTTTATGGCTACTCACCACAGATTGCTTTGGATTCATAAAAGATGGAAGCGCTGTCACCTCCACCATATCTTTCTGCGTTAGTAAAACAGCTCGCTCCATACAATTTTCAAGCTCTCGAACATTCCCAGACCATTTATGATGCCGCAATCTCTCTTGTGTTTGTGGAGATAACCCCTTGATATCTTTTCCGTACTCATGTGCAAAACGCTGCAAAAAGTGATGGGCGAGAACAACGATATCATCATCTCGCTCGCGAAGAGGAGGAACATGTATCGGAAAAACATTCAAACGGTAATACAGATCCAATCGAAATGCTCCAGACTGGGTCATGGCCAAAAGATCTCGTGAGGTCGCAGCAATCACACGAACATCGACGCGAATTGTTTTCTCTCCCCCAACACGCTCAAACTCTCGCTCCTGTAAAACACGAAGTAATTTCACCTGCATATTTGGGCTGAGTTCTCCAATCTCATCCAAAAACAACGTTCCTTCATGCGCCATCTCAAAACGCCCTTTTCTCTGTCCTGTTGCTCCCGTAAACGCTCCTCTCTCATGACCAAAAAGCTCTGATTCTATAATGGTCTCTGGTAGGGCCCCACAATTCACCTTCACAAAGGGACCTTTGAATCGTAAAGAATTAGTGTGTAAAGCATTCGCTATTAGCTCTTTCCCTGTTCCGGACTCACCCAAAATCATCACCGTTGTGTTGCTGTGAACAACATGAGACAACAAGGAGAACAAAGACTTCATTGCAGGAGAAGAACCTATCAGATTCTTGGGACGATGAAATATACCACTCTCACAAGGAGTATCCGATGACGTAAGCCAATCAGAGACAATCATTCCACTGAGAGAGCGAATAATTTCTAAAATACGTATATCTTGCTGAACAATACTTTTGCGAACACTCTGTCGATATACAACCCATGCACAATTTTGAATCTCCCCCATACAAGGAACCACAATATAAGAAAGATCTTTGTATTCTTTACATAAAAAAGAAGGACTACCGGAAAAAATAGTCTCATGCATACATGCGTTGTGAACCTTTGAGATAATCTTTTTTTGCCCATCCTCCGTTAACAATAGCTTTTCTCCAATATGTTCTTGGATATGCCATTTGTCATTTTTGGAGACATAGAGCTCTACACACAAAAATCCAAATCGATGATGCAAGGAGACCATGACTCCACGTACAAGTGATTTTAGATCAGAATCTGTGCGAAGAAACTGAGCAAGATGTGACAGAGCAGATATAATTTCAGGAGAATGCAATACGTTCATAATACTTCTATATTTTTGTAGGCTACATTTTTGTAGGCTACATTTTTGTAGGTACCTATTTATATATTGTTATTTCTCTACGCATCTATTGCATAGTTGTTACTTGATCCAAAACAAGTTTACGAGGTTTCGCGATTCTCTCCCCATACCAAATTGCTCAACGCATTGACGCATGGCCAAAAGCTCCCACAACTTTGGAGATCTATCCTACCTTGCGCTGCAATCTCTCTTGTTCTTTTTGTGATACCACCTATCGTCACCAAAAAAACGAAGATGAACTCTCTTTGGAAGAATGGCTTACGATCATCGACGAGGCTGTAGATTCTGGCGTACAACAATTTTTCGTATTGGGTGGTGGAGAACCCTTTGTAAAAAAGGGCATCATCGAGATCCTTCGCGCCATAAAATCTCATGATTGTTATGGCATGCTGACCACCAATGGTTCATTGATTGATCACCAGTCAAGTAATGCACTAATCAATATGAAATGGGATGAAATTCACATTTCTATAGATGGTGATAACGCCACAACACATGATGATTTAAGAGGACAAAAAGGATCTTTTCGCAAGGCCGTGCAAACCGCATGTCGCCTCAGTACAATTAATCCGAACTTCTCTCCTCGACTTGTAATTCATACGGTCATAACAAATAAAAATCACACACAGCTTACAGGTATGATCAATCTCGCGCATGCACTCAAAGCTCAGCGGGTGGATTTTGATGCCCTGATTGCATATCACCCCAAACAACGATCTTTGCTGCTTTCTGCAACACAACAACAAGAACTCACAATCGCTGCAAAAAAAGCCAAAAATAGGGCGACAAGCCTTGGTATTGAACACACACTAGATAATTTCATATCTCAAGAACGCGCTCAAAGAGGAATTAGTCCTCCAAAATCACTTCCAAAGGAGGGAAAAAAAGGAGCTCCTTGTCTCAAACCATGGCACCATCTGGTCATTGGACACAATGGAAAAACCTCTCCATGCTGTGTTTTGACAGGAGAAGGTCCATCCATCAAAGAACAGCCGTTCATGAATTTTTGGCTCAACAATCCATATCTTGAACAGTTAAGAAACAACATGCGTGCGCACAACCCCACACAACGTTGCGCGGAATGTTCATGGAACATATTGCGTCACGAACAAGAAATACGCACACATCTGAAAAAGAGCTAAGCAGCATGTCGATTAATATAAATCTTGAATTAACCGACCACTGCAATCTCAAATGCACGATGTGCTCACAATCTATGCGTGATGAAGCACACGGAGTACCACACCGATTTATGAAATGGGAAACATGGAGAGAATCACTGAATAATCTCAGAGATTTTCCTGATGAAATACAATTATGTCCTCATTGGCTTGGAGAACCTACACTCCATCCTGATTTTGATCGCTTTATTTCCTACGCTTTTGGCATTAATCACAACAACCAAATCTTCCGCGGTTTTCGTCTTCATACCAATGCTGTACTCTTTTCTGAAGAACGATCTCGCCTTCTATTGGAGCTAGCACAACTTCCCTTTATCAAAGACGATACATTTAACTTTATTCATTTTTCTCTTGATGCCTTTTCAAAAGATACATATCACATCATCAAAGGCAAAGACACACGTGAAATGGCCTATCGAAATATTTTACGATTTCTCGCCCTACGCTCCAAATTGGGCTATCTACGCCCCTTTGTCAGCATGGGTTTTGTTGTTCAGCCAAATAACGCACATGAGGCGCAAGAATTTCTGAATTTTTGGGAACAAAATCTTTCAGATCACAGCGTTGATTTCGACTGGCAACACAAAGAGTGTGACAGCATCTACTTCCGACGGCTCAATACCGATAACCAAGAAAAATCAGATCTACTTTTTATGAACACACTATCAAAATTAGGATTTGAACAAACAAAACTTATGCGTGGTACAGAAAGTTTTTAGTCGTCTTTCATTTCTCTTAGATGAACATGCTATACTGATACAATAAAAGAAAAGGAGATTCGATGAAAAACCGACTCACACTATGCATACCACTCATTGTCGCATGCGGTGATACCATTACAAAAAGCAATAATTCAGGTGGAATCGTTACAGATGGTCAACCCAATCTTGTAATTGAAGTTGAAACCATAGATTTTGGTGATTTGGCATACGGATCCATTGGTTCTGAGAGCTTAAGTATTCGAAATGCTGGAACTGGACTTTTGACCATCGATACCATCACCATTACAACACCATTTACAACAACCTCTGTCGGTGGGCTTGAAGTACAACCGAGTACGTCCACCCCCGTAACAATACAATATATACCAACCTCGTATGTCGATGCTGAAGGTTCCATCACAATTACGAGCAATGATCCAGACGAGCCGAGTATCTCTTTACCGATTTTTGTCTCTGTGATCACAGATGCTGATGGAGATGGATACGACAATCTAGAGTCAGGTGGAGATGATTGTAATGACTCCGATCCAGACGTACATCCTAACGCTCTTGATGAGTGGTACGATGGTATTGATTCCGATTGTGCTGGAAATGATGACTTTGACCAAGATAATGATGGCTATCAAACCTATGTTCGAAACGAAGACCCTTCCAGTGGTGGCGGAGACTGTCAAGACTCCAATGCCGATATCTATCCAGGAGCACCAGATGAGTGGTATGACAACATCGACTCGAACTGCGATGGACAAGATGATTTCGACCAAGATGGTGATGGCTACAAAAGCCTAGCAGAAGGACGTGGAGGAGATTGCGATGATTTCAATCCCACCATCAACCCCATGTCAACTGAATCACTCAACGCTTTTGACGACAACTGCGATGGTGAAGTCGATAATGATGTTGCCGGATGGAATGCAGATCTAATGTTCACAGGAACAACTGCGGGAGACAAAACCGGATTTCACATTACTGCAGGCGATCTCAACGAAGATGGACATGACGATATCATTGTTGGTTCTCCCGGAAAAGATGGTGGAAAAGGACATGTAGCAATCTTTGATGGCTCCAATCTTCCTGCCAATGAGTCTTCAATAGACTATGCCTACAATGACTTCACCTCTCCAAGTACGGCAAGTGAAAAAGTAGGAAGCTATATTGGTGTCATCAATGATTTTGACAACAGTGGTTCTCTATCACTCGTCGTTGGAGCACCCAGCGCCTCCAACGGGGCTGGAAAAGTATACATCATGAGTGCAGATGAAGCATTCTATTTTGGAGACCTCGACGATAGCTACACAACCATTACCGGATCTTCTGGAAACTTATTGGGGACAAGTTTTGCACAAGACTTGGACTTAAATGGTGATGGTATGGACGATCTTTTTGGATATTTTAAGCAGTCTTCTAACGCTTATTTTTATCTATTCTATGGTGGTCTGAGTGATGGAAATTATAGCATATCACAAGCAGATGCTCGTTTTGCGATGAGTGGACCTGGTGACAATATGACAAGAAGCATCCCCAACGGTGGTGATATCGATGGAGATGGGTTTGACGATATGATTGTATGTGCAGGTGCCATTACCTATTCTTGGCAAAACTCACAAGGTGGAGTTCTTGCTTTATGGGGAGGAAGTGCAGATTACAGCAACAGCAACCCACAAATCCTGGCAGCCATCAGTCCAACAGGTACACAAAATTACCAAAATGCTGTTGGAGACGTCATATTGGTTGGCAACAACAAACACAATAATGGACAATCTTGTGCTATTGGACCAGATTGGAATGGAGATGGAACAGCAGAAGTTTGGGTTTTCTATCCCGGTTCAGAAGGAAACTTTACGGGAGCATATATGGTTCCCGGTTCTGCAGATCTCAGA
>NYTD01000232.1 GCA_002683315.1 Deltaproteobacteria bacterium
AATAAATCCTAATAGCTCTCCCAGAATACCGAGTCGGAGCAAGAATTGCTGCCATTTTCCATGCTTGGGATTTTCATCCGACATAACGCGACCTATTTCGGGGTGGGGTGATACGAATATTTTCCATATATACAACATCAAGACCACTTTGTAAAAAACAAGAGAGGGCATCTGCTGGAGATGCCACCATACTGTCTCCTTTTAGATTGAAGGATGTATTGAGAAGAATAGGAATTCCACAATCATCGTGTACATATTGGAGTAGTTGATGCAAGATGGGATGCAAATCTTTGTGAACAGTTTGAAGGCGCGCGGTTCCATCTACATGACAAACAGAAGGAATCTTTGATTGTTGTTCTGGTTGTACAGGGACCGTACAGAGCATGTAGGGGAGCATAGGAAAAGCGGCAGAGGGAATGGAAAACCAGTTCTGAGCCTCTTCTTCAAGACAGATGGGCGCAAATGGACGGAACGCTTCTCGGAACTTGATTTTTTTATTAACGTGTTCGGCCATATCTAATTTTCGAGGACTGGCGAGAATAGAACGATGTCCAAGTGCTCTTGGGCCCCATTCGAAAGAACCCTGCATAAAACCAACAACCAAGTCAGAGCAAAGATCGGCACTGACCTGTTTGAGCCAATCACCAGTGATCTCTTCATAGGAGATTTTACAATCTTCAAGAAGAGATCTTATCTCGGATACGGTGTACGATGCACCGAGATTTATATGAAATGGTTTGGGGGTGAAGGGATTTTTTTCAAGCTGATGAAATCCCCATAATGCAGCCCCCAATGCTCCTCCTGCATCTCCAGCAGCTGGCTGAGTAAAGATACTATCGAAAATACCTGACTCCGCGATTTTTTGGTTGGCTTTTGAATTCAGCGCGACACCACCCGCCAAGCAAAGATTCTTTGAGCCTGTTTCCTTTTTCGTATGACGAGCAAGATGGAGCAATGCTTCTTCAAGTCGAAGCTGAGCAGATGCGGCGATATTAGCCCAGTGCAGAGATTCTTGTTGTTTTGGGTCAAAAGAAGCTGCAGGATGTCTTGGTACTCCCAAGAGTTCTTCAAATTTTTTGTTTGTAGGATTACGGGGATGAAGGTGATATTGAAAATAAGACAAGTCAAGAGAGAAGGAACCATCATCGTGAAGAAGAAGAAGTTTTTTCATCTCTTCATGAAATGTAGGTTTGCCAAAAGCAGCCATTCCCATAACCTTGTATTCTCCAGAATTCACCGCAAAGCCTAAGTGAGCAGTAATACATGAGTAGAACATTCCCAAAGAATGTGGATATCGAATTTCTTTATGTAACGAAATACCGTTTTCATCTCCTTTCCATAGGGCTGTTGTAGCCCATTCTCCTACACCATCAATCGTAAGGATGGCACTGCTTGTAAAAGGACTGCAGTAGAATGCACTTGCAGCATGTGAGAGATGATGGGAACAAAAGAAAAGCTTGGACTCAGATATCGATAGATTTTTAATCAGATCCCCTTTTTGCCATAGTTTGTCAGAGAGCCATTTGTGCATCTGTACTGGGAACATGCGCCAACTTTTGGGGGCGTATTGTACAGCTGTCGTCAAAATCCGCTCAAACTTACGAAGTGGTTTTTCATAAAAGATACACTTTTCTATGTCAGCAATCGTTATGCCTTCTTTTTCAAGCAACCATCGGATTGATTTTAAGGGAAGCGCTTTATCATGCTTGATGCGTGAAAATCGTTCTTCTTGAACCGCACCAACGATTGTTCCATCTTTAAGCAGAACGGCTGCCGCATCGTGGTAGAGTGCTGAAATACCAAGGATGTACATAGATTAAAACTGCTGCTTGGCATCGTTTAGAGTTTGTTTTTCTTCTGTCGTTGTCCATCCGCTTTGATCGGGTTTTGTGAAGATACGAAATGGAAAGACAAGAAGAAAATAGACCAATTGCAACCATATACCTGACATGACAGTCCCAATGGTGCGTGCAAATCTCATCCATGATTCTTTGTATCTTCTCATTCGAACCTTTTTGAGAAGAGCTTCACTTTCTTCTGGCGCGTAATTTTGGAGGGCCGCACGAGAGTATGACCGATGAAAGTGTTCATCTTTGGTGATGCCTTTTAATGCTTCTTTTGTTTTTTGGTCGGTTTGATCACTATTGAGATAAATGAGGAAATGTTCTAATCCTCGCTGCTCTGCATCGTGAACAAATGCCAGAAATTCATGTTCTCCAAGTCGCTCAAATAATGTCTCTCCACCGATAATACCATGATCTTGAAGATAGCCGATATCAACCAGAGCAGCTTGTTCTCGATCGACTCCAAGAGCCAGTGCACGCTCTCGAAACAGTCGAGCATGTCTCGCTTCATCTAGGGCATGATGTAGATATTTTTGTCGTAGCTCTGGATATTGGGTCTTTTCAAGAGCGCACAACATGTCGTATGAGGAGCCTCTTTCCGTAGCCGCAAATTTGGACATGAGAAGCGCTTGGCGAGTTGGGTTGCGCCAAGAGAGGAGTCCAGTGATGCGAATCCATGTTTGTCTCAATGTACCCATGAATATTCCGAGCTAAAATTATGTATATTATAACGTGTTCTTTTGATTCCTTTGAAAATTTAATCTTTGACCTTGTTGATGTGCTTTATTTTTTCTCTCTTTTGATATCAAAATCTTCTTTTTTGACCCTTAAAGTCCTCATCCCCATTCGTATTCGAAAAGAAGAAAGGTATATCTTTTGGACATGGGATTATTGTCGCGGTTCCGATGTTGATGAGATACTCGGATTGTAGATCAGATTCAACGACATCCTCCACTGACACGTGTCGATCATTCTAATGTGGAATACGTGAGTGGAGACGCGCTGACGAAATGGAACCAACTGGGGGAAACGTGAAGCGGAACCCTCCACACGTTAATTATTGTTTTGGGGTGATGAACGGATGTTTTTGAATATGCATGACTATATCGCAGACGTTGTCGTATATTCCAAGCATCGCACCATACTTTTTCTCCTGTGCGAGTTGAAAGAGTAGGGGATATACGGGTTTGATATTGCTCCAGTATTCTTTATCCAAGAAGACCATAGGGGAAATGTGCTCACACGAACCATAGTGGTTTTGACACGCATCTTGGAATATCTCTTGAATGGTTCCTGCCGAGCCAGGTGCGTATACGATTCCGGCATAGCAGATGGCTAGAATTCCATCTTCTCGTATGCTATTGGCAAAATACTTTGCAATAAAAGATGCAAATAGATTACTTGGCTCATGACCGTAAAACCAAGTGGGAACTCCCAGGCTTTCAGCTTCACTGGGCCATTTCGAAAGAACTTTTTGTGCCGTATCAAACCAAAGAGGATGTTTATAGTCATCTGCAACTTCTAATATGTCCAGTGCTTCATCTAATTCTTGAGAAGTATATGGGGACATGTAGGCTCCAAGATTCCCGGCTTCCATCGCGCCGGGACCTCCTCCTGTGACGACAAAGTATCCGGCTTTTGCGAGTTCGTATCCTAGATGCGCAACTTGTCGAAACCGCGGGGTGTTTCTTTTGCACGAATGTCCACCCATAATCCCAACCGATTTCTCCTTTCTTTGATGCTGGGATAGCGTATGGTCTAACGCATCATCAATTGCGTGATCATGAATGCGCTCCATAAGTGTGGCAATGACGTCACTTCGTTTGGTTTTTTTAAAATACGCGTATATCTGTGCATCAATGCTGTGCTTCGCGAAGCTCTTGTGGTTCCCGTCTTCATACCCTTCCATTAGCTCTTGTGCCGTGTACAGTGATCCTCGAAAAGGGTGAAAAGGAAGGTTGTCAAGAGAAGGGAATATGGTGTTCCCCTTGGCACTGAGTGATGCAAGAGCTGGCTGTGTGAGGGTACAGCCCAAGAAAAAACATCTTTGAATAGGAAGAGAGCATAGCTGTTGTTCGAATTCGATTAGGTCAAGGCCTTGGAAGGCAAAACCCGTATATTGATTTCCGGAGAGAAAGAGAAGAAAGGCTTCATGGGTTTCTATTTCAATATGCATGGAATAATCCTGTTTTATTCTTCGATAAAAAATGATTGGACACTGTCGAAAGTGAAGACCAAAGAGATGGCATCACATTCACCATCTCCATCGATATCCATGTCCGAAGCTTGTGCCAAAAGTGTATCCAGTAGTTCTCCTACGTTTCCAATATCTCCGAGTTCTGTGATGGCTTTGAAGTCATCAAGAGCAACACTTCCACCAAAGTATCCGTAGATAGAACCATCTGAACGGATATTGCCAGATAAATATGCTTCTTGCATGGTGAATGAAACAAAAACATCGAGAACCTGAACGGGAAGCGTATAGTCAAATGGTCCCGCGATGAAAGAGCTATTTGATAGAGGGATGGTTTCGACAAGACCGGGATCAAGTGTACTCCTTGAAAAACTTTGTCCGTCAAGTACACTGCCATCTGTTCCGATCATGGGTGTTCCTTCTCCTCTCCAAAGACCAAAATTCATACACGTGTCATTTTCTAAGTCATTGATGTAGGAGAGTTCCAAAAGCAAAATAAGCTCTCCGTTTCTCAAAGAATCTTCGATCAATCCATTGATGGCGACAGCTTGTGTTGCTTCTAATGCAGGAAGAAGACCAGAAAAGGCGTTGTCAATTCCCGATGAACCATCAGGAGCACTTATATCTTGTAATCCACAGCCTTCGTTATCACCAAAGTCCGTCTCATGGTTGTCAAGGTTAAACCCAAGGGCCGCACCATCATCATCTCGACGTGCAAAGTCCATGCTGGTGATCACAGCAACCTGTTCATTGGGGGTACCACATGTGCTTTGGTCGTAATCAGTTGGTTGTTCTTGTGTACAAGCATAGAATAGGAAAGAAAAAAGCATGGTTGAATCCTGTTGAGGAACTATAGTACTGTACTATATTCTCAAATAAACTGTGATGAAAAGATGGAACCTCTCGCCACCAGACTTCGTCCAAAAACCTTAGATGAGGTACTTGGGCAGCAATCAATTCTTCATTCCAATGCCCCATTTCGAAAAGCAATGGAGCAAAAACAAATCGGCAGTACGATCTTCTGGGGACCTCCTGGATGTGGGAAGACGACGCTGGCCCGACTCATGGCAGAATTCTGCGATCGGATGTTTTCGCAACTTTCTGCTGTTCAAGATGGTATGCCCGCATTCAAAAAGAAGATCAAAGAAGCAGAGGATTCCCGCTTACTAGGAGGAATGCTTCTTTTTGTCGATGAGATTCATCGTTGGAACAAAAGTCAGCAAGATGCTCTTTTGCCCCATGTAGAGTCTGGATTGATTGTCTTGGTTGGGGCAACCACCGAAAATCCTTCTTTTTCGGTAAATCCAGCACTTCGATCTCGATGTTGGGTGATTCAGCTTGAAGCGCTAAGCGATAAGGATTTACGCACAGCTTTGCGTCGAGGAGTGAACGAATTGGCTATCGAAGCCAGTGACGAGATTCTTTTACAGATCGCCGCAAATAGTTCAGGAGATGCTCGGCGCGCGCTTTCTATTTTGGAGCGAATTGCCCCCTCTGTTATGGATGGTGTACTGACCCAAGAGGTTTTGGATGCGGCTGAACTGACAAAAGATCTACTACACGATTCGAAAGGAGATTCTCACTACAGTGTGGTCAGTGCATTTATCAAATCCATGCGCGGTTCCGATCCTGATTCAGCGCTCTATTGGATGGCACGAATGATAGAAGGAGGAGAAGACCCAATGTTTATCGCGCGCAGAATGGTAATCTTTGCGAGTGAAGATATTGGAAACGCCGACTTGAGGGCGCTCCCGTTGGCCGTCTCTGCCATGCAAACCATTCAGCTTATCGGCATGCCTGAGGCGCGTATTACTTTGGGACAGGCTTGCTCATACCTTGCTTGTGCACCAAAGTCCAATGCAGCATATTCCGCGATTAACGCAGCATTATCATTTGTTCGAAAAGATGGAGCAAGATCTGTTCCTCCTAACATTGCCGACCCACCAAAAGGATACAAGTATCCACATGACTATCCGTATGGATTTGTTGACCAAAACTATTGGCCTGAAGAGATTTCCAAAAGACAATTTTATAAGCCAACATCCTTTGGGGATGAGAAGGTTATTCAACAAAGACTAAAATTCTGGAACAATAAAAAGAAGTCCAAATCATAGACATCTCCAGTGCTTATTGTTGTAAATTATATAACAAAGTAGGATGGACCAATGGATTTCCAGCAACAATACAGACATCATTTATGTGATGTTTGGTCCCCATTTGATTGGATATTACTCCACCAGCTTCGGTTATGAGTAATTTTCCCGCGGCCATATCCCAAGGTTTGAGTCCAAATTCCCAAAAACCATCGAGTCGACCAGCGGCGACATAAGCCAAATCGAGCGCTGCAGAACCAGCTCGTCGAATACCCTGACAGTTTTTGAGCATGATGGTAACCCATTTTGTATAGCGTTCTGGATTCTCTTGTCTGTCATAGGGAAATCCCGTTGCGAGCAGTGCTTGAGAAAAGTTTTTTGTAGACGATACGCGTATGGGAATGTCATTACATGTTGCACCCATATCTTTGACAGCGGAAAACAGCTCGTCGGTACAAGGATTGTAGATCACGCCGACCAACAGGTCTCCTTCCCATTCCAGACCAATAGAAACAGCGTAGTGGGGGAGTCCGTGGGCAAAGTTGGTTGTTCCATCAAGAGGATCGATAATCCAGCGGGTGTTTTCTTGCGAACCTCCCGATTCTTCTGCCAAAATGGGAATATCCGGTGCGTTCGTAGACAAAAGTCTACATATTTCTGCTTCACTTGCAAGATCGGTTTCGGTCACCAGATCAACGTTGCCCTTATGTTTGATTCCTTTGGCTTTCGCCTGTTTGATAATATTGCCGGCAACTTGTGCCGCCTCAGTAGCGATCGACAAGAGTTCTTGTTTTTGATCGAGTGTCATAAAAAATACTCATCCTGTGGGTGTTATAATTGTGTCATAATATGTTCTTGGAGGGTTTATGTCCGATTCTTCTATTTTTATCGTCACATATCGTAATCCTGAAAAACCAACGGAGACGATCGAGGTTCGTGTGCGCAATGTCGAAGACTCCGTTTTGGGAATTGCTTTTATCTCGCTCTCTAACTTTGTATTTGGTAC
>NYTD01000233.1 GCA_002683315.1 Deltaproteobacteria bacterium
GGCATCTGTATCATCACAATCAAGAGTATTCGCTCTGTAACTGGATGATGGTGCTACACAGGCAGAAACAACAGAATCTGAGGAACCAAAACCATCATTATCAAGGTCCAAACCAAATGTTCTTTGGGTACTGAGATCCAAATCACCATCTGCATCATCTATTAGACCATCACAATCGTTATCTTCAGTGTCACAGATCTCAATGCCTTGTGGATTATTGAGAACATCACCGTCATCACAATCTTGAGAATTGTCAACATATCCTTGTGGTTGTATACATGAAATGAGAGTCGAATTTACTCGACCATATCCATCATTATCTAAATCCAAGTACCATGTGATTGCATCAACAGCGTTGTCATCTACCTGTTGACTACAATCATTGTCAATACCATCACAGATCTCATCTGCAGCAGGATTTATACTTGCACTGCCATCATTACAATCCAAATTGTTTATGCTTGATTGCATAGGCTGCGTACAAGCCAAAACAGGCAAAGAAGGATTTCCAAATCCATCTCCGTCATTATCTGTAAAATATTGGTTTCGAACACCTTCATCTATTTGATTATCGCAATCATTATCAATGGAATCACAAACTTCAGCAATCAATGGAGAGCGACCGGAGTCTTCATCATCACAATCTCCGTTAATAATGGCTGCATTTTCTGGAAGAGAGCACGCTGGGATGGGATCCAAAGTATTTCCTACGCCATCTTCATCTAGATCTGCAAAGAACACCGTTTGAACACCTTCGTCCGTAGAACCATTACAGTTATTGTCCTGCTCATCACAAACCTCCACACCTCCCGGCTTTATAAACGGGTCTGCGTCGTCACAATCAAGAAGATTGCTGACATGAAATGAAGGAATTGTGCATGCCATGGTTAGATACTGCATATCTCCATAGCCATCGCCATCGAAGTCTCCATACCATGGTAAAGCATCTACCGCACCATCATCCACAAGGACATTGCAATCATTGTCCACTTCATCACAGACTTCGACAGCCGCTGGATTCACAGAACTCTCAGAATCATCACAATCATCTGAGGAAACATATCCGCCAGCGGGAAGAGTACATGAGAGTACATTCATCACTGTTCCGGCAAAACCATCTCCATCCTCATCTGAATACCACACAGGAGGATGGATTGGATTATTATCTATTTGCGCATCACAATCATTGTCCTTGCCATCACAAATCTCTACGCCTACTGGACTCATCATCGCATCATTGTCGTTGCAATCCAAATCATTTTGAACATAACCTGGAGGCATGTCACATACGAACACCGTGGCATTGGGATCTCCATAACCATCTTGATCGATATCGTTGTGCCATAAAACTTTATCTATGGCTCCATCATCGACAAGCAAATTGCAATCATTGTCTATATCATCACAGACCTCGATGGCTGCAGGGTTGATGGAACTCTCAGAATCATCACAATCTTCTCTCGAAAAAAAAGCTCCCACAGGTGGATCACAAGAGATGACATCCAAAATGGTTCCAGCAAAACCATCTCCATCATCATCTGAATACCACACAGGAGGATTTACTGGTTCATCATCCACCAAATCATTACAATCATTGTCTATCCCATCACAGTATTCAAGACCTTGCGGATACGCGAGTGGTGACAGGTCATTGCAGTCTTGATCGTTATACGTGTATCCAGAAAGAGGCTCACAAACTTGAATCTCCTCTAATGGGTCTCCAAATCCATCCTGATCTCGATCGCGATACATGATCAAAATCACTTCCTCATCAATGACATCATCACAATTATTATCTTTGCCATCACATATCTCTTCCACACCCGGGTGTACAAATTGATTATTGTCTGCACAATCCCCTCCAATCATGACATATCCAAGAGGAGGTTCACATGCGAAAATCATCTCCTCATCATTACCAAACCCATCACCATCCCAATCTAAGAACCAATAGGTCTCTTGCCCTTCATCAATCAATCCATTGCAATTGTTGTCTTGTTCATCACAAACTTCAACTGCTTGTGGAAAGACTGTCTCGTCTTGATCATTGCAATCACCATCAACCAGAGAATAGCCATCTCCATCCAAATCAACGTCTTCATCAGATAGAACTTGTGAGTCAATAACCGTCGATTCATTAAGACTCTTCTCTTCATCGGCATAGGATGACTCTTTGGAAGAACAGGAACACAAGTAGAGAAACAACATCAATCTTGAACTCCATTTGTATTTTTTATAAAGAACATTTAGAGATTTTCCAGTAAGGACAGTACTACATTCTTACGTATTACATTGTACAATGTTTATGAAGAATTATTGGCGACACATATAATATACCAATTTTTTATATGTCTGTTAATCTCACTTCTATGCACTCTCGGAATCTGAATCGAGTTTTCTTCACAATATTTTGTGAACAAATTATGAACTATAATTTTTTTCTCTTTGATGTACCGATTCTCCTCTTGTATCTGCTGGCTTTGCTTTTTATTTGTTATCAATCCCGTCATATATTGTTTTTTTATGGCTCGTTTGCGCTCTTCGTGAATTTCTATAGAGAGAAAGGAGTCGCGCAATAAAATACAAAGTGACTCCTCATGAGGAAGGAGAAACCGGTCTACAAAATCTTCAAATGGAGTATTCTTATAGGTTTCATAGATCTCAATTAATTCTTGTTCTGCACGCTCTTCAAGTCGGATTACTCCATCTGTTCTTTGCTCTCGATCTGTATCGATAGGTGTTGTATATCGCGCTGGAATCATATACATCAATCCAGAACCAGTATTACGAGCATAAAAAGGCTCAATCAAAGCGATATGATAGTCTTTACTGTTGTATACAATTTCACCTTGCAAGCACTGTTCATCGTGCTGAACTTGAAATACATATCTTCGATTTTTTTTTATAGACATAGAGTACATGTTCAGAAAAGCAGACTAACCATTCGGTGTATTGGGTCCCGGTATTTCCGCTCGAATCTCTTTGGGATTGTTGT
Source organism: Deltaproteobacteria bacterium (assembly GCA_002683315.1). Taxonomy (GTDB): domain Bacteria; phylum Myxococcota_A; class UBA796; order UBA796; family UBA796. The sequence continues at coordinate 2,996 of NYTD01000233.1, forward strand.
GTGCATCAACAAGCAATACTGTTGGTTCAAATTTCTTCGCCGCTTGTTCTTCTATTTGACAAAATGTAGCGATGATCACCAAATCACCCGGCTTCATGAGGTGAGCCGCAGCACCATTGATACAGATTTCTCGTCCACCGCGTTTTGCCTTTAACGCATAGGTTGTCAGTCGTGTACCACGTGTCACATTCCAAATATCTACAGACTCATGCGGCAGGATATTCGCCATCTCCAATAAATCTTCATCAATACTTACAGAACCTTCATAATCGAGATCTGCTTGTGTAACCGTTGCACGGTGTATTTTGGATTTAAACATTCTCAGCATCATGGGACACCTCAGGAAAACAATGGCCTAAAGTATCCTATTTATTGTGTTTTGTCCACGAAAAGCAACGGTTTTTTCATATAGACGACACAACATGTTGTTATAATTTTTGATATAAATCGCAAGAAGAAAATTGGATATTTTACGTCCATCTTTGGATTGCTTCTTCCGCTGTGGCAATTGCTCCTTCGATGGTTGCACTCGCCCAGTAATCACCGCAAAATTGGATGTTCGAATCAACTTGCCCCTTTTGGGCTTCTACCGCTCGTCTATATCGTCCAACCGCATGAACAGGGATGGCCTCTTTTCTTCGATGAATGGAAAATATTTCCGATTTTTGAGGAAGTTCTGGACAATATTCTTTGGCTTTATCCCATGCAAATTGCGCGACCTGTTCATCCGAAGCTTCCATCATTTTTTTTGCACCAACATCGGAAAGATATATACTCACCAACTCCTCTTCCCTATCATAGTGGGGTTGTTTCGCTCTATGGAAAGAGATGGCTGCCAACAAGCGTGTATTGGAGTCACAAGGAAAAATAGATCCCGCCCGTGGAGGTTGTGATTGTGTCGGAATACGAAAACAGATATGAATATTCGAAGCGTATGTCTGCGATGTAAGAAAAGAGCGAACAGTCGGAACAAGATTCACATCTTGGGAGATCTGTTGTGCTACACTTGCAGTTGTCGCGACAACAATCCTATCAAAAGACGCAACACGTTCATTTCCATTGTGTTCAGAAATAACAGTGTACCCTTTATCTTCTTCACGAATATGTTGAACCATATGATTCAACTTATGGACTGCACCTTTCGCCAGTTCTGCACATATGATATCAATCCCACTGGGGACTGAATAAAAACGCGCACCAGCTGCATTTGCAGTCAATGCCATCAACAAAGAACGAGAGACATCTTGGCACGAAAAATACCAAAAAGGCTCGATTCCCGGACGAATAAGAGAATGATAAATATTGTCATTGAGCTCAGAAAGAGCATATTCTTCAATAGACATGGTATCGTGCTCAGCCAAAGACTGTGCATGCGCCAAGTCTAGTTTGCTTCGCAACCATGTCATTTTTCCTGTCCACCATGCCATCTTTGCTTTTTCAAGCATGCTCAAAAGAGGAAACTGTAAAAAAGATTTGGTGGAACCAACATTTAATGAAGCCATAGACCCTTCTCTAGAAAGACCCGAAATGCGATTCATTTCGATAATTTCTTCAGAGAATCCATAGTCCTTTGCGATTGAAAAAAGACGAGGATAAAAATTGGTAACAAAGCCTGCGCCTGTATCCACAACCCACCCCTCTTTTCGAATAGAAGTCGTTCTTCCTCCCAATTGTGAAGCTCCTTCAAAGATCGTCACCTCCGCGTTTGGGAAATGTTTTCGGGCAAAGTACACAGAAGCACTGCCGGCAGGACCTCCTCCAATAATTGCTATTTTCATGTTGTTCACGTGTATGATGGTTTTATAGATATGATTTATATCATATGAGGTATGATTCCAATATGTTATGGATTTTTCCTTATCAAAATCTTTCCATTCTAAAAAATTTCGTCTAATTTCACAGGAGAAATAATGTCTCGAATACTATGGTTGTCATTTATAAGTCTATGGGCCTGCGATTCCGAAGACACGCTAAAGGTGTACAATACAGATCCCACGGCGGTAATTACATCACATGTTGATGGAGAAGAATTTCTCGAAGGCTACGAAATTACGTTTGTCGGACAAGTACAAGATGACAATCACGCTTCCAGTTCATTAACCGTGCAATGGAGCACTGATGTTCGTACCTTGTGCGAAGATAGTCAACCTGACGCAAGTGGTGCCACTACGTGTCGAGCTGCACTCGAAGAAGGGGATAGCCAAGTCAAACTGCAGGTGACCGATCCAGAAGGCTCTGCATATGTCACCACCATCGATATCTCCATCATCGAAACCGGTTCTCCACAGATTACATTGATATCGCCCACCATCGAAGGAGCATACTACAGCGACCAACTCGTCCATCTTTCAGCCATTGTGGACGACAACGAAGATGAACCACAAGATTTACAGTACACATGGGAATCTACTCTTGATGGCCCTCTTGCTCTGAGTACTCCCATCGACAGCGATGGAACCATCGATGGATACATCAACCTGACAGCAGGACAACATGCAATTTCATTGCGTGTCGAAGACTCTTCAGGAAAAGTATCTACAGAAAGTGTTGCCATCACCGTTGGTGGGCCCAATAACGATCCAACGTGTGACATCATCACTCCTGAAAGTGCATCTACCTATGTTCTCGGACAAAATATATTCTTCTCAGGCACCGCCGATGATGATGATATTAACAATTCTATGCTGGCCATCATATGGGAATCTGACCAAGATGGTGTACTCAATACCTCCTCTGCTGATACAGATGGAACACTGGGGTTCAATACCAACACTCTAAATGCTGGAAATCATACGATTTCATTGCGTGTCGAAGATGAAGTTGGAGGATTGTGTCAAACCTCTGTACAAGTCTTGGTGGGAACACCTCCACAGCTGACAGTCTCAAGCCCCACAAGCGGTGCCATCCTATCAGCCAATTCTTCCATTTCATTTTCCGCTAGCGTAAGTGATCAAGAAGATATTCCTTCCAATCTAGATGTATCGTGGGAGTCTGATATCGATGGTGTATTTTCTACGCAAGGAGCCAACTCCAATGGGAATATTTCCTTCAGCACATCAAATCTTTCTATCGGAGAACACAACATTACCGTTACCGCTACCGATAGTGCAGGATTAACCGACTCTACATCCTTCCCCATTCGCATCAATACTCCACCAACAGCCCCTGTGGTATCCATTACTCCTGAACCTGCCGATGCCAATGATGATCTTCTTGCCATAGCTTCTGGATCGACTGACGATGATGGAGATATGATCTCATACGCATATGAATGGTACAAAAATGGTGTCATCACAAGCTACACCACCGTATCTGTACCCAATTCTGCGACATCAACTGGTGATATATGGATGGTGCGCGTCACCCCTAATGATGGATATACCGATGGTTCCTACACAGAGATCAGCACGACAATCCTTAACTCTGCCCCTCAATTTGATAGCGCGGCAGCCATATCTCCAAATACCTCCATCTTTACTGGTACCGCGTTAACATGTACCGCCAGTGCAAGTGACTTGGATGATGGTGTACTCGCCGTATCATATTCTTGGTCTGTTGGCGGAGTACAAATTGCAACTGGAGCATCATATACAGTAGACTCTGGGAATACGAATACAGGAGACTCCGTCATCTGTACAGCAACCGCTATCGACTCAGATGGAGAAGTATCCACATCGACAGACAGTATCATCGTCGAGAACACCACACCAGTAGTTGATACGCCAACATTGAGCAGCAATGTTATCTATAATGACGATATCATCACATGCTCTGCTTTTGCTACCGATCCCGATGAATCTCTTGTGCCCACATATGAATGGAGTATTGGCAGTGTTGTCGTAGGAACGGGAAATTCTATGGATCTGGCTACAACTGCAGCCATGCCTAGCGATACGCTATCTTGTACTGCCAGTGTCACCGATTCCAGTAGTGATACTGCAACAAGTTTCATCAATGAAGTCATTTCCAATCGATCGCCTTCAGCCCCCATTGTGGACATTACACCAACCAACCCCATTGGAGGACAAGACGATATCACGTGCTCAATCATCACCGCATCAACCGATCTGGATGGACAAAGTATATCCTACACCTACTCGTGGGAAGTTGATGGCACCAGCACATCCTACACTACCGATATCATCCCCGGTGCAGATACCATCCCAAGTGAAGAATGGGTTTGCTCTGTTGTCGCCTCCGACGGAATCGATCTCGGTTCGGCTGGTACAGCTACTGTCATCATCGCAGCGGAAGATAGCGATGGTGATGGTGTATTGGACGATGAAGACATGTGCCCCGGATACGATGACTTTTTGGACGGCAACAGCAACGGTATTCCTGATGGTTGCGAAGTCTCTCTTTCCTTCTCTTTTACTGGTGGAATGCAAACGTGGACAGTTCCTTCGGATGTTACCATGGTCTCCTTTACTGCATATGGAGCACAAGGGTCAAACGGAAGCGGTGGTGATGGTGGATTGGGGGCCATCATTCAAGGTACATTTGAAGTCACTCCCGGAGATACGTATGACATATTGGTCGGAGAACAATCGCTCATCAATTATGGAACAGGAGGACACAACGGAAACAGTACCGGCGGTGGTGGTGGAACGTTTGTAGCACTCAACAGTACTCCAATCATCATCGCAGGTGGCGGTGGAGGTGGCGGTTATGTCTCTGGAGGAACCAATGCTTCTCTTACTGAAGATGGTGCTGCTGGACTGGGGCCTGGAGGAGCCTCTGGCGGTTCCAGTGGAAATGGAGGTCTCGGAGATGGAGGACACAATTCCGGTCGTTCTGGCGCGGGTTTTTACTCTGATGGTGGGTATGCCTCTGGTGATGGTGGAGTCTATTGCAATGCATGCAGCTCTGTTCGATCTCTTTCATTCCTAAATGGTGGAACTGGTGGGCCACAAGGTCCTCACCATGGTTCTGGTGGATATGGCGGTGGTGGATGCGGCGGAAACTACGGTGGCGGTGGAGGCGGAGGATTCTCTGGTGGCGGTGGTGGATCCAGCAATGGCTACGGTGGTGGTGGTGGTGGATCCTATAATCCAGGAACAAGCCCATCTGCAAGTACTGGAAATACAGGGAATGGTTCTCTTGTGATCATCACTCTATCCACAAACTAAAAAACAAAAGATAGAACCAAGTTTGTCTCTTCTTGATCCTTCTAGGGTATCCATATCAAACAATGGAGCACACAATGGACTGATCTTATATATTCCCTCTCTCATCCAAAAATGTACAACATCGAAATCACGAACATCAGAAAAAGTCACAGCGATTACATCACAGTTCCGACAACCAGTATACCCCAAAATATATTGTAAACACTGCATTAGGATAAGAAAATGAGTACACAATATCTAGGAACAGTACACAATATTGATTAACAAAGAAGAGAAGTGACTCTACCCAAAACGATCCTCATTCTCGGAGGGACTGCCGCTGCAGCATATGTCGGCTTTCGTATCGGAGGTTCCATAGGCGCTGCTGTGGGAGCTCTTATCGGTTCATTCGTTGGAGCACTTACTGCGGGATTTATCAAACGATTGAAGGTAATCGTAAAACCCAATGGAGAGGTCCAAATTGAGTATGAAACATGGTATTAGCGATACAAGAATCAAAATCATGATATCGATTGTTCTTTCTTCTCTTCCGCTCTTCGCTCTGAAAGGATTTGATCATAGTTGTTCAAAATGGCACCCACAACCAAATTGACAAGTAGGTATGCCGCCAAAATCATCCATGTTACATGAAAAAATGTCACTGCAAAATTGCTGGTATGAGGCTGGTTTAAAAGATTGTACCGAATATCTGTCCAATCTTCTCCTGTCAATATCCGAAAGAGCGTAAAAAAGGCCTCCCCAAGATCTCCATATGGATCCGGATTGGTTGGATTGAGCTTTACATTGGGACTGCTGGCATAATCTGGATGCCGAAATAAAGTCACTCCAATCACAGCATACACATACATGGTGATCAAAAACAACAATCCAGAAGACATTAATGAACGAAGGGACACAAGCAAAACTGCAGTCATCAAACGGAGTTCAGGCAGCAGATGCAACGAGCGAAACACACGAAAAGTGCGTACAATTCGAACAACAGACATATTGATGGTTAAGACCATTGGATTAACAAAAGCAACAAGCCCCAAACCCACAACGATAATATCCAAAAAATTCCAGGTATCCTGAAAGTACTCTTTTGTAGAGATTCTTCCGAACCATCGAAGAATCAACTCAATAGAGAATAATAATAAGAAAATATTTTGGAACACCTCTGTCGTGGGGCTTTTGTGATCCAACTCTACTCCGATAACGATACAATTCAAAACAATGAGTCCAAGAATCGCATAATCAAAATTTGGATTTAGCACCAAGCGTTGTAGTTTCTCTTTCAAGACTCCTCCAGTAATTGAACTCTCAATATCCAAGAGACATATGCTCATAACGCATGAATATCTATTTTGGCATCTATAAAATATGTTTATTCAATCAAAATTCTTGACCTCTTTCGCTGAGAAAAAACCCAATATCTGTAGAAAAGGAAAAACGGATAGATCCAAAACAAAATAGCCGATGAAGTTTCGCTTACAAAAACGAGTATCTACCTGTGATTGAATCTCTTGATGTGCATTGGGAAGTTTTGTCCAATGAATTTTTTGATCCAAATGATGCGCTGTGTGATAGCCAACATTAAAAAATAATAGATTAAAGACCCATCCAGTGAAATTGCGAGAATGATTGTGCGCACTCCCCTGTTCACATTGCGCATGCTGCAGATAATTCGATGCCATCAAAAAGTGAATCCCTATCAATTGTGGAACGAAGACAAACAAAAAAGCCTTTTTCCAACTGATATACAAAGAGAGAGACCAAAGGATAAACAACAATACATGCTGTAGTATGATTTTTCGAAATTCTGCCGACCGAAATGAAATCGTACGGAAATATTCCTTTCTCAATTTTCGTACAGGACCAAGCGTGAACAATGGATATGCCAGATACCCCAAAATATGATTGTGCTCCCCTACACGAGAGACACGAGTTGCATCTTTTTCTCCTTGATTATATCGGTGATGACTATCGACATGAATCGTCTTAAACAAAAATAGGGGTACCCCCTGAAGAGTTCCTGCAACATATTCTGTACATCTATTCAACATCGGGGATTTCCAAATCGGAACATGTCCAATATTATGATTGATGGCTGTGATGCCAAGAGGCAGAATGCACAACAAACCATACAATACAAGATTCACCTGCTCCAAATTCCATTGTATGACAATCAATGTAGGGAATAGAATGAGATACAAAATAGACTGTATATCGTACAAACTACGCACTTCGGTACTCCAATACAAATATGCAACACGATCCTAACAGATTTCAACTACTTCATGTGATAATTCAAGAGATTTGAACTTGATTTGTGAGCCTTGGTTGGCTTAGACAAGAACATGAATTGAGAGAACCATAAGACATAATATACAGTAGGATGCATAATAAATGCTTAACCAAAGGAATAATACGATCCACAATCATCAAATATTCGTATCTATATCTGTCATCAAACGATGTGTCTCTTTCAATACTGCTACCAACCGAGAGTATTGAATCACTTCATCTTCATTGAGGATATAACCTGGCTTACTGGCCGTCATTCTTCGAGACTTAATCCACTTTCGTGCAGGTTGATATCCTCCGATGTACATATTCCACACATATTGAGGAATGTCTGCAAAATATTGGGAATCATTAATCCAAATTTGGCCATTCCAATCTTTTTGATTTTTCGCCTTGATTAAGGTTGCCCCTTTTGGACGACATTGTGTAATCAGCTGACTTTGATGCGCCACACTTCCATCTTTGTTTCTGAGCATTGAAGATAGCTGCATACACACATCAGATTCAAGAAGATGTACTGCTCGTAGCGATTGACCTTTTTCGACAAATTTCCAAAACTCTTCTCTATTGGACGGGTATGGAATCCGTGGATAATCAAACGATAAAAACTCTGAGAATAGACGCATATATTTTTTAGAGTGCGTCAGAGCATAGATGTAATCAATAATATCCTCATTTGAACAACGCTCATCCATATCTTTAAACTGAGACATAACGTGAGGATTAAGATTGGATATCGCTACTCCATCATCATATACATACAGCGGTCCAACAGAATCTCCTCCTTGCATCCCCGGTCTGGACCAACTACGAAAATCAATCAATGTCTTGGTGATAAAAACAGGAGGAGTCATATCTTCAATACCACCACGTTTAAAAACCAATCCGATGTTCTTCTCTTGGATGAGATGTGACATCACATCTTCCCTCCCCCAGTCAACCATCTGCGGAGTATAAAAGAGGAATCGTATATCAAAAGGTCGATATGCGATTTTTTGAATCAGCTTGTGGTAGGGTTCCGATGGTTTTTTTTGACGTTGAACAGATAACTTCCAACCTCTGGTATCTCCTGCGGGATACTTTTGTGCTTTTTTGTTTGGAAACAAAGTCTGCCGTACTTCATCATCCTTATTGCGTGGATCAAAGAAATATTGCATTCGTCGTTGCAAGGCATCTTTATCTGTATCAATCACCACAGCATCTCTCGCGGTTACAATACCAGAGGCTGAAACCAAGAACAAATCTCGCAGCGAAAATCCTTTCGAATATTGCGCCATCGCTCGAAAGTCTTTTGGTACGAAAAAGTAATAATCAAAACCTTGGTGATACACATTCATCGATACCAATGTCCATGAAATATTTTGTGTTCGACAGGTGTGCAAAAAATTTAGCTTCGATTCTCTAGACCCATACACATCATGTGTGTACACACGCCCTAATTCTTTACGATCTGTCAATGTTGTTTTCCGACACAAGCTAATGCTTACACCTTGCATGATATCAAAGATGTTCTCATCCCTTTCTCCATTTGGAAGAATCACCACTTTACGAGCATTCCCATACAGATTTACAATAAAAATATCATCAAAGGAATGCAGTAGACTCTTTCTCATTCCTCGAAAGGTTGGGTTGTCCAAAAAACTATGGGGCGTGATGTAGCACAAGACCCCCAATTGAGCATACTCAATATACAGCTGACCCAACCGAAAAAATCGAACATAGTCGTCATTCAACCAGTGTTTCTTCTCCTCAAAATGAACACCATGAATATATTTGTACATTTCGATCTGCTGCGTAATCCAGTCGGTTCTATTGGAAACCCCTCCCAAATACGGTGGATTCCCAAGAACCACGGTCATCGCAATGGTGGTTTGAACATTTGCTATTTTTTGCTCTAAATCAGATTGTACCCTATTGGATTCACGTTCTTTGGGATGCTCCAATGCATTGATGAGAAAAATATTTGTACAATCTTCAGGCGTAAAAAGAAAAGGAAGGTCTGGATCCTCATATAGAAGAATAGCCAACCGAATATGGGCGATGAGATACGGGGCTTCCATCACCTCAAAAGCAAACAGCCGATGTAACAATCCTTGACCAGAATAGTCCTGACTTATCCCTTTTTCTCCACGCACATATGCATTCCATTCGGCGATCTTTTGTTCTTTTGACCATCCCAGATCTGTCCAATATCTCTTTATATTACAACGGACTGTTTCGATAACCTTTGTTAAAAAATTCCCTGTACCTGTTGCTGGATCCAAGATACGAATAAAAAAATCACTGCTTTGTACTTTGTTTGGAAGATGAATAGACGAGGCTCCCTGCGCATTGAAAAAACTCAACACATCGTTCCATGTTTTGGTTGATGCCAATCCCAACGGTAGTTGAAAATGATCTTTTAGCTGATCATCGATAGACTGAACCATACAGTGAACGACCGAATCTGGGGTGTAATACACCCCCTTATCTTTTCTCTCTCCCTTTTGATATACCTCCAAAAAATCCTCGTAAAAGTGCAATATGGGGTCTTCTTTTGAATTGAGAAACACACCATTCAGATCTATGTTGGAAAGCATGATACACATTTTTTCAATACAAGAGTCAATAGCCGCTCCAAATCGCAAAGACATCATATGGCTAAGAATTGTGGATACAACACCAGAAGTTTGCGGCAGCAGTTCAATATCGTTTCTTGTGAGCGTTGTCTTGGTCGCTCGGAATAACCAACGAACAGTCAGAAGTGTATACGCGATTGTCTGTGCACACATATCTGAAAAAGAGAAGAACAACGCTTCTTGCTCCATCTCTTGTTTGTACATGTGATGAAAGTTTTTGTACACAAGAATATACAAGTACAACACTGGATCATGGCTCCAGTCTTCTTTTGAAATCAGGACATGGATTTTCCGTATATTTGGTTTTCCATTTTTTTCCCATGATGCACATAGTTCTTGATGGAAATGATGGCGAAAAACTCGAACCTGCTGCGCAAA
>NYTD01000234.1 GCA_002683315.1 Deltaproteobacteria bacterium
AAATGTATGGAAAAGAAGGTGCTTTATGTGGACAGCGTTATTAGTCATGATCAATGTTCAAACTGCGCAGGCTGCGTGGCCAGATGACTTTCAACCGCGTAAAGATATGCTGAAACTTATTCGACGTGATTTAGAGTCATCGATTTCTCTTTATCGAGGTCAGGAAAGACGAAAACGGTATATTCGTATTTGCGATGCGAAACCAAAGCCCTATTTCCCTGCATGTGAATTTAACTCTTGGACGATTTCGGAAACCGACAGAGCCAGTACAGAGAAATCAGGAGCTTTCTTCGCAAAGCGTTGTCGTACTGGATACAAGGAACAGTTATCTTGCGTGATATCCGGTTTGTCATTTGGATTTGTAGAAGGTAGACCAAGTTCCAATGCTGTGGATCCAAAAGGAGCTGTAGGGGACTTTCGTTACGCTTGTGAAAAGAAAAAGTATGCGGCTGGATGTGCCTATTTGGGGGATATGTACTGGGAAGGAGTTGGTGTTCCACAAAATGACAAGAAAAGTAGATCTCTCTACGAAGAAGCGTGTAGTGCGAAAGATACATACGGTTGCTACCGAAAAGGCATACTGTACTTGCATGGACGCGGTGGTGTTTCACAAGACTATACCAAAGCGAAAGATTTATTCACACAAGGTTGCAAAGATAAACATGCACAAGCATGTATTGATTTAGGACAGATGTATGAGCAAGGGGAAGGAGTAGAAAAGAGTCTAGGCAAGGCTGAAGAAGCATATAATAAGGGCTGTCTTATATCAAGTGGTGGATCATGCTATCATCTTTCTAGAATCTTGATGCAAGCCAAGAAAAAAGAAAAAGCATCTCTTCTCAAGGCTGCAACGCTTTTTACAGATCTATGTGAGCGAAAACATTCTATGAGTTGCTACTCTTTGGGCCTTATGAAAAAAGAAGGACTTGGTCTACCCAAGGATCCAGAAATGGCCCATACGCTTTTTTACGATTCTTGTGCGGAAGATATTGCACTTGCTTGTACGCAGGCTTCCCAGCCAATGTTGGATCGAAAAAGTGAAGCATTTGCTCCACAACGAGGTCTTGATCTCTTGAGTAAAGGTTGTTCTCTTGGTGATCCGATTGCTTGTGTTCAGTATGCGGGATTTCTAGAAAAAGGGAAACATATTGAAAAGGATGCTCTGCAAGCCAAAAAACTTTATGAAGACACGTGTACAAAGAACCAAGGTGTTGGTTGTCAGGCTGTTGGACGCATGTACCAAGAGGGTAAAATAGTAGACAAAGACTATAAGAAATCCAGATCTTTCTTTGAGCGTGGATGTTGGAAATTAGAAGACGCAGGCTCATGTGGTTCTTTGGGGCGTAATTATTATCAAGGTGTACACGGAGTTCTTACGAATACCAAAGAAGCATTTTCTCTGTTGAAAAAAGCATGTGATGGTGAGCACGAGTATTCTTGTGGTCTTCTCGGAGCATTTTATGCAGAAGGCGGAAGTCTTGTACAAAAGAATGACAGTAAAGCACTTGAACTGTATGAGCGAGGATGCAAAGCAAACAATATAGAAGCGTGCTATCATGCGGGAATGTTAATTGTAGAAGACCGAATCCCCAATGCAGATTATCAGCAAGCGTGGAACAATCTTGAAGTTGCTTGTCGCATGGATATGGAAAAGGCATGTGAAGCATCAAAACCGATTGTGTATCAAGTTCGTTTTGAAAATGTAATTGCTCGAGCAACAGAGCAAAAAAAATGTGAGATTTGGACGCAGTATCCGGGGACAGAGAAAAGTACAAGAAATGTCGCTCGCATTGTATCGGATACGATTACGATCTTTCCCAAAAAGAAGACAGATGCTCCATTGGAGGAGTATACTTTTTCATTTAAAGAAAAGGCGTATAACGAAACAAAGACAAAGAAAGTTGCTTCTTCAGTTTGGAATGTGGAATCAAAATCACAGTCTTCTTTGAAGATGGAATTCGATCATCATGAAAATTGGCTGTTTCAAAGATTCCCCGATCCAATTGTGAGTTTTGCGGTAGATGAAACGTTTTCTAAAGAGCGAAACAATAATTACTCTTTGTTCTATTCGCGTGAGACTGAACGTATTCGAAAAGAGCGAGATTCTCGATGTATCTTTGTCGACAAAGCACCTGAGTTACTTGCAGAGAACTGCACAGAAATTCAAGCTTTGTTGGGAGCACAAATGCTTTCGACCTGTCCGAAGTAGGTTCTATAATACAATCGTAAAGACTAGGAAGAAGTATTCACCTTCTCTTTTTTTCGTGCAAACATACGCTCGCGCGCCTCGCATTTTAGCCTCTCAAATTCATCACAGATACAATCAGGACCTCCTTTACCACCACAGGAACCCTTAAGAGGACTTTTTCCAAGAAGGACACCTACAGCCATGGCTGTTGAGATAAGTCCAAAAATCACTGCGCTAATGATGATTTCTAATGGCATATTTACTCCTGTTTTTGGGTATCTATAATTCGATATTGTGTAAATTGATTCGAATATTGGATTTCATGTTCATTTTTTTTGTTTCGCACGATGAGCATAATATTGAGATTGTGTTTTTGTGCAAGTGTTATGGCTTCTTGTGGTCCCACAACATTGAGCGCTGTCGCCCAGCCATCAGCCATCATCGCAGATGGATGAAGCACGGACACAGAGGCTAATGTATGTGTGATTGGCATACCTGTTCGAGCATCTATTGTGTGAGATATTCGTTTTCCATCTTGTTCATAATAGTTTCTATAATCACCCGATGTGGCGATGGCCATATCTTGAAGCTCAATAATATCTGTATATGCTCCTCTTTGTGTATCTGGTGTCTCAATACCAATACGCCAGTATTGGTCCTTGGAATTTTTTCCTTTCGCTTTGATCTCTCCACCTATATCGACCATGTAGTTTGCATGTCCCTTTTGATCAAGCAGTTGTGCTATTTGATCTACCGCGTAGCCTTTGGCTATGGCTGAGAGATCGATCTCCATTTGTGGATTCTTCTTTTGTATTGTTTTTGCGTTGATGGTTAATGAGGTATAGCCTACTTTTTTCATTGCAGCGGTTCGATATTGTTCGCTTGGTGGTGTTGTAGATTTATTGGTGCCAAATCCCCATAGATCGACGAGTGGTTTGATGGTCACATCAAAAGCTCCATTACTATGTTCTGATACTTTTTGGGCTGCTTGTATCACTTCGATGGTCTCATTAGAAAAAGAAAAGGGAGTAGTCTCTTGATGAGTATTAAAGAGAGATAATTCAGATTGGGGAAGATAGGTAGACATCTTGGCATTGATGGCATCAAGTTCTGCTTGTATGGCGTCTTGTAGATCGGAATCACCGTGGATTGTTTTCACAATCCAATATGTCCCCATGATCTCCCCTTGTAGGTTTTGTTGTCTATGTTGTTTTGGACTACGTACGATGAGAGCAACAAACAGACTCAATACAAAGAGTCCTGGAAGAACATAGTGATGAATCGGACGTATGGGTTTGGGACCGAGCATGAGCTTCTCTGGTTGTCAAATAAAGAAAGCCGGAGATCCGGCTTTTATGGGAGGATCTTGTGGATATTACCCACCAAAATCATCTTTCATTACATTCTCTGGTTCTACACCCAAATCATCAAGCATTTTCTCAACAGAGATATTCATCATGGGTGGACCACACAAGTAGTACTCGCAATCTTCCGGAGAAGGATGGTTATTGAGGTAGTTATCGAGGAGAACTTGGTGAATGAATCCTGTATATCCTTCTTTACAACCGAGAGGCTTACGAGACGCAGCTTCTGGATTTTCCCAATCATCACCGCCTTCTTCTGTGGAAGAGTTAGCGACTCGTGTATCGGAAAGAGCGATATGCCATTCGAAATTATCATTTTCACGTTGGATTTCGTCGAAATCTTCAATGTAGAAGGCTTCTTTGAATGATCGTGCACCGTACCAGTAGGATACTTTACGACTTGTGTGAATACGACGGAACTGATCGAAGATGTGAGAACGCATGGGGGCCATTCCAGCACCACCACCAATAAATACCATCTCGTTGTTTGTATCACGTGCAAAGAATTCACCAAATGGACCAGACATCACAACTTTGTCTCCCGGCTTTCTAGTGAAAATATAGGATGACATGATTCCTGGAGGTACATCCAAGTATTTAAAGGAGCCACGAGGTGCTGATCGATCGGGAGGTGGAGAAGCAATACGAACATTAAGCATAATAATGCCGTACTCTTCTGGGTAGTTTGCCATGGAATATGCACGTGTAACGGTCTCTTTCACATCGGACACAAACTGCCACATTTGGAACGTATCCCAATCTGCACGATATTCATCTTCCACATCAATACTGTCATATTTCGCAACGTGTGGAGGGCATTCAATTTGAATATATCCACCAGCACGGAATGGTACGACTTCACCTTCGGGAAGCTGAATCACAAATTCCTTGATGAATGTTGCCACATTTCCATTAGATTTTACAGTACAGTCCCATTTGGACACACCAAAAATTTCTTCTTCGACTTCTATTTTCATATCAGATTTGACTTTCACCTGACAGGATAGTCGGCAGCCATGACGTTCTTCACCTTTGGAGATATGCGTCTTTTCGGTCGGAAGAATCTGACCGCCACCTTCATGAACGTGAACCTTACATACACCACATGTTCCACCACCACCACATGCTGAAGGAATAAAGATTTTTTCAGCGGAAAGAGCATTGAGCAAGGTTTGACCAGCGGGGATTGTGATGGTCTTCTTACCGTCATTGATTACAATGTTTACATCTTCTGAATTGACGAGTTTGGCTTTTGCGGCGAGTACAACAACAACAAGGGCAAGTACAATACCAGCAAACATCGCTACCGCAAGTCCACCTTCCATCATTGGATTAACAGATGCGGCTGTAGCAAGAAATAAATCGAACATGTTGTCTCCTAGAGTTGAATTCCACCAAAAGCCATAAAGCCAAAGGCCATAAGACCAGTTACCATAAATGTCATGCCCAGTCCACGAAGACCAGGAGGAACCTTGCTGTATGTCATTTTTTCACGAAGTGCAGCAAGTGCGACAATAGCAAGTGCCCAGCCAACACCTGAACCGATTCCGAATACTGTAGACTCTGCAAAGTTGTAGTCGCGCTCTACCATGAATAGTGATGCACCCAAAATCGCACAGTTTACCGCTATTAGAGGAAGGAATACACCCAAGGCAGCATACAAAGAAGGCATATATCGATCCAATGTCATTTCTACAATCTGAACTGCAGCTGCAATCGAGCCAATAAAGCTCAAGAAACTCAAGAAGCTTAAGTCGACTTTTGCGAAGCTTTCTCCAGCCCAAGAAAGAGCTCCTTCTTTGAGAAGGAAGGTGTAGATGAGATTATTGAGAGGACAAGTAATTCCCAAAACAAAGATCACCGCTACACCGAGTCCAAGTGCGGTGTCTACTTTCTTTGATACCGCAATAAAGGTACACATTCCAAGGAAGTATGCCAGAGCCATATTTTCGATGAACACGCTTTTTATAAAAATATTGAGTAATTCTTCCATGATTAATTCTCCTCAATTTGATCTGTTTTCCAGACGCGCAGTGCCCAAATTCCAAGTCCGATTAAAAAGAAAGCACTTGGTGCAAGAAGCATGAGCCCATTGGTTTGGTATGCATCGGGAAGAACCTGAATCCCAAAAAGTTTTCCGGATCCGAAAAGCTCGCGAAAAAAGGCTACAAGTATGAGGACCACACTATATCCAAGCCCGTTTCCTACTCCATCCAAGAAACTTTTTCCTGGACCATTTTGCATTGCGAATGCTTCTGCACGACCCATTACGATACAGTTTGTTATGATGAGACCGACAAATACAGACAATTGCTTTGCAATGTCATATACAAATGCTTTGAGAACTTGGTCTGTGATGATTACGAGTGACGCGATAATGGTCAACTGAACAATAATACGAATGCTGGGTGGAATCCGGGTTCGAATTAAGCTTACAGCAACATTCGAACAAGCCACAACAGTCGTAAGCGCAAGTGACATAACAAGGGCTGTTTCAAGTTTGGTTGTTACGGCAAGAGCAGAGCATATACCAAGAACTTGAAGTGCAATGGGATTGTTGTTGAAAAGAGGATCAAGCAATACTTCGGAATTTTTTGATGCCATGATTATACCCCTCCATTCTTGAGGAATTTTTCATATCCATACTGACCGAACCAAAAGGTCATCATGCCCGTGACACCATTTCCGGTTAACGTGGCTCCAGAGAGACCGTCAACTTCGTGATCTATGTTTTTAGCGGCTCCTTTGGCAACTTTTAGTGCAACTCCATTAGAACCATAGATATTTTTTCCTTTGGCCCAGTCTCCTTTGAATTTTACGCTATCGATTTCGCCACCAAGACCAGGTGTTTCACCATGTGAGTAGAACGTGAGTCCGACTACTTTTTCGCCTTTGGTATCTACGGCTGCAAATCCTTTGAGTGTGGACCAAAGGCCTTTTCCAACAACAGGGAAGACATATCGAGAGAAGGAACCACCATTGTATACTTTATAGATATCTTGGTACTGACGATAGCATGAAAGCTTTGCCGTATTCTCTTTTTTATTGATTTTTTGTGCTCGCTGTGCGCAAGCTTTTTTATCAGCCTCTATTTGTGTATCATTGATGTTGGCTACTTTTCCAGTCTCCATATCAATATACAACTGTTCGATACGATTGGGATTTTCACTTTCTGTAAAAAGTCCTTCAATCTGCTCTACTGATAGCTGCGCAATATCTTTCGATTCCGGAAGTTCGGCAACAGAGATAATATTTTTTTGAAGGTCAAGCTTTGCGTTTAGCTGCTGTTTTTCCTTCAGACTAACAGCGGCTCCAGAAACGAACAGTGAACATACAATGCACACTGCTCCCGCGAAGCCAATAATGTACGAATTGGAATTAAGCGACATCTCTTTGTAGTCTCCTTTTGATATTCCCCTGTACGATAAAGTGATCGATGAGAGGGGAGAACATGTTCATAAATAGAATGGCGAGCATCATTCCCTCTGCATATGCAGGGTTGATGCAGCGAATTAGGACGACCATGAAGCCGATGAAAAGACCATAGATAAATTTACCTTTTTCGGTAAAAGGACTAGATACGGGGTCTGTAGCCATGAAAACAGCACCAAATGCCCATCCACCAACAACAAAGTGCCAGTACCACGGCATGCTCAGCATTGGAGTACTATCTGGACCAGCAAGTCCATTGAGGAGTAATGCTGTTGCAGCTGTTCCAAGAACAATACCGAGCATGGTGCGCCAAGAAGCAATTTTGGTCACAATAAGGATGGCCGCTCCGATTAGGCATGCGAGAACAGAAGTCTCTCCCATGGATCCAGGAACGAGACCGTAGAACGCATTCATCCATTCTGAACCAAACATCGCCATACTAGAATCGCTCCAGTTTATGGTAGCTTCAGGATTGGCTGCAAGAGAAAGATAGGTCGCGCTTGATGTCGCATCTGCTGCATTGAGAATACCGCCTTCTGTCATCATTGGATTGGGAAGAGCAGAAATTCCAGAGCTAATCGAATCGACATTGTATGGAAGCCAGGGAACATCACCAGATATTTGTGCAGGATATGCGAAGAACAAAAATGCACGTGCAGTCAATGCAGGATTTAGGATGTTCATTCCTACACCACCAAAGATCTCTTTTCCGATGATCACACCGAATAGAATACCGATTGCAACTTGCCACAATGGAATGGTTGCAGGAAGAATGAGTGGAAACAATGCAGATGTAACCAAAAATCCTTCTGTTATGGGGTGCTTACGTATGATGCAGATTGCAACCTCAGCCAGACCACCGGCAGCAAGTGTAGTGATGTATACAGGTAGAAAGAAGATGGCCCCGAGAACAAAATTACTCAAAGAGAAAAATCCCACGTCGGTTCCAGCAGCAGCATAAGAAAAACCAATGAGTTGGTACAATGATGTGTGCCAATCTTGGAGGGCTGTTGCTCCTGCAGCTGTTGCTACATTTGCTTGGTAGCCCGTATTGAACATGGCCATCAAAAAGCATGGAAGAAGAGCGGCGACTACCGCAATCATCATTCTTTTTTGATCCAGTGCATCACGGATATGGCTTGCGGACTTGGTAACCAAACCAGGTGTGAAGGCTCCTGTATCATGCGCTTCAAATAGCGGGTAGAGCCGTTCAAGTTTCTCGCCTTTGTTGAACATGGGCGCCATTTTGTTGTTCATATCTCGAAGAAGTTTCATTATCCCTCCTTGTGGATTGCGTTTAGGGTTGTACGCAAATGGATACCGTGTTCTTGCTTGCCAGGACAGACAAAAGAACACAAAGCTAGATCTTCCTCATCTAATTCAAGTGCTCCTAGTTGTTCTGCTCGTTCTAGATCTCCGATTTCCATGGCTCGAAGAAGGAACGTTGGCATAATGTCGAGTGGCATAATTCTCTCGTACATACCAATAGGAACCATCTCTCTTTCTTCACCATGAGTGGTGGTGGTAAAGTTGAATTTTTTTGAACCGAACAGAGCAGACAAAAAGATAGGAATGGTGGAGAATTTATTTCCACCAGGAAGCATCCATCCAATGAACTCTCGTTCACGACCTTCTTTCAAGATGGTGACCTGACGATGAAATCGACCGAGAAATCCATGGATTTCACCTTGTGCCGTGCGACCTGATACCGCAGAGCCAGCAATAAGACGATGTGTTCTACCGGTTTTTTCGTGTCCGTGGCTTATGTACGTTTCTTCACCATCATCAAATTCACCGCTGCATAGTATTTCGGTGCTTGCACCGATGTGTGTCCGAACAAGTCGAGGATTCTTGGCTGTGGGTCCTGCGATGGAAACGATTCTTTCTGCTTTTAGTGTTCCCGTTCGTAATAGGTATCCGATTGCGATGATCTCTTGCAGATGAATATGCCAAGCGATGCGTTTTCTAGAAACAGGATAGAGATGCGCCATGTGTGTTCCAGCTAGCCCATGTGGGTGCTTACCATAAAAGACTTGTTTTTCCGTTCCGGGTACGTCTGGGACTTTAGAGCCTTTTCCAACACACAAGAATGTTTTGGGTGAGAGAGAAGCAAGTGCTTTTGCTCCAGCAACGAAGTCTTCTTCTTGTCCGGCTAAGATGACATCACTATCACCGCAAAGTGGCTCACTATCTGTACAAGTGAGGAATAGAGCATTTGGACGACTACCGAGCTCTGGGTTTCTACTGTATGGACGGGTACGAATGGATGTCCACATTCCAGACTCAACAAGAAGTGCTTCTAATTCTTCTGGAGAATACTCGCTTCCTTCTTTGTAGCTCTCAAAAGGATATAGGTCTTCTGCATTTGGTGCCCCTGTTCGTTCATTTTCGTTGAGTTCGATCACAACAGTCTGTAGGGCTCTTTTGGCTCCTCGATTGATTTTAATGACGGTACCTGCTCCAAGCGCAGTATGCAGTACGCCGGGGTTTTTTCTGTCTTCGAATAATGGTTGTCCTCTTTTTACCAAAGACCCTTCTTCACAGAGCATTTTGGGCTTCATTCCCACAAAATCTGCAGCGACAATCGCTACGAGATCAACGTGTTTGGTGTGGGCGTGTATTTCTTGGGTTGGTTCCCCTGTTATGGGTACATCAAGACCTTTTTTGATGTGATATTCAGCCATACGATTTATCCTTTGCACGTTGTGAAACAAAAAGAAAATGATAAGGCTTATTTTATAACACGTTTTGTCTGTTTTGGACACAGGAATGTGATTTTAACGATGTTTTCTTACTCTATGTTCAGCCATCGCAAAGCATTGTGAAACGTTTCTAAAATGACATACTCCTCAGAAGTTTTTTTTATCTTTGCAATCTGCGCAGCTGTTTTTAGAAGATGATCTGGATTTGATTCTCCATCGCTTTCAATTAAGATTTGTTTCATTGGTAGCGCTGATAATAGTTTGGCGGTTTTCGGACTTTGAAACATGCGAAGATGGAACCCAAAAAAAGCTTTGGGATACATCTTGGATTCTTCTACAGAACAGATGTATCCATGTAGATATACTTTGGGACCATAATGTTTGTGAATAAGTTCGTATCCAAGTGCGCTTGATCGAACAAGATGAATGGCTACCGGACGATTGTATTCTCGGGCGATGTTCAGCTGATCGATAAAGAGATTTTTTTGTATTTCGATGGTGGATTTGTGTTTTGAACTTCGATCTAGACCAATTTCACCGACAAACGCATTAGAATAATGTTTTAGAAATGAGATAAGAAGCTCATGATGAGACTTTTCTGATGCAAACCACGGATGATGCCCAAATCCGAGTGTAAATGCTTGGTTAGCATGTTCGGCGATTTGATCCCATTCTTGGGGAAAACATCCTGCGAGACAATAATTTTGGGCATGTGTACAGATGGGAAGATGAGCATGTGTATCTAATGGGTTGACGGATGCTTGTTTTGTGAGCATGTATAACTCCATGCGTGGTGGTATCTCTCAAGTAATTAATGATTTTATGTTGTCTATGGGTATTGAGCTACCTTCATGGGCTGGCGCTGTATTTATTATTGTCATTCTCCTCATATTTTTTCCTTCTTTTTCAAAAAATGCAAAAATAAAACAAGCTCGAATTTTATGGAAGTCATCGTTTTTTGCTTCGATAGAAGAGAGAAATCGTTTACAAGAAGAAGCATTTGCATTGGTACATAACAATCAGTCGGGTGTTCTTGGTCTGGTAGAACTTGCGATTCAATCTTCTCAGCTTCGATTGGCAGAGGAAACATTACAAAAACTAGAGAAAGAATCAGATATTCCTTCTCGAGAGATACGTCGTCTTCGATTTCGGATTGAACAAAAGTCGAATAAACCCTCTTAGAGAGTTTTATCGCGGGGCGGCGTTGTGAATAAAGATTAGATCTTGCATACTATCTTGATCCAAATCGCCAGAAAAGACGCTTTTGCCGAGCTCTGCTTCTTCTTGGTTTATGCTTATCTGAAGATCGGCTTCTTGTACAGTTTGGATACCATCTAGTGAAGAAAGATCTGCTCGCCCTAAGATAATGTGTGCAAGTCCAGTATTGGGAAAATTTTGCGATTCGTCCTGTAGCGATCCGGATCGTTCTCCTATGATAATATCATCGATATCATCACCATTTAGATCTGTAACGTGTACTTGTTCACCGATTCTGGTCTGAATAGATCGAAATTCAATGGTAGGATTGGTTTGTCCCTGTGCAAGGTCAGAGCCTTTCCAAACATACACAGCACCCAGGGCGTTGTTTTCTCCAGGAGCACCTCCGACGATATCAATCAGGTTATCGCCATCAATGTCACCAAGTGCGACAGACCATCCAAGCCAAGAATTGCTTGTCTGTCCTTGGAGTCGAAATATAGCTTCTTCAGTCGAGGTGCTTTGAGAAGATATGATATAGATGGCGCCAGAAGCATCTAAGGTTCCGGAATCAGCAAATGGAGCTGTGATTACAAAATCGGTCACTCCATTGCCACTGACATCTGTTTGGCAGTTGGCTGCATAACCAAATCTTCCTCCAATGCTTTCTCCT
>NYTD01000235.1 GCA_002683315.1 Deltaproteobacteria bacterium
CGTGGTGGTCGTGGTGACGGTGGTGACGGTGGTGATGATAGTGATGACGGGATCAATCCGATAGCAAGTGACAGTGTAGGCAATGGTGTTGATGAGAATTGTGATCTTTTGGATGGTGTCGATGGTGATGGTGACGGATTTGCTTCCCAAGCATCTGGCGGAGAAGATTGTGACGACACCAATGGAAGTGCATATCCCATGGCAGATGAGTTTCCTGGTGTCATCGATCTCAACTGCGACGGTTTTGAAAACGACGATGATAACTGTTATGGCGTTATCGAATCTGGAGTATATTACCTATACTGCGAAACGGAAGTCACATGGAGTACGGCGCGCAATCAATGTGAGGATAACGGATATGAGATGGCATCCATTCGTAGTGAAGCCGAAAATGATGCTGTTTGGGATATGATCGATGATGATGCATGGATTGGGTATCGAGATGTAGATAGCGATTCCGGCTGGTGCAATGAGTATCTGAGATATGAATGGACGGACGGATATTCAGGCTACTATGATTTTGAAGATTATTGTTCACCGTGGACAGACCATTTTTCTACTGCTGGATACAACGATTGGGCCTCTGGACAGCCAAATAACCACGGTGAAGATCAAGATTGTGCAATCATGAAGTATTCCCTCGGAAAGTGGTACGATGAAGAATGTTCCGATACTGTATACTATCTATGCACGATTCGATAGCGGTTACCGGTCCAACAATGGTGGTTTTCTGTGTGCCCAAGGTTGTTCTTGTTCAAGCTGTGATGCGAGTCGAAAGAGAGTAGCCTCTCCACCAAATTTTCCGGCAAATTGAACTCCGATAGGCAATCCAAGATCTGTCCAATACAGTGGAACAGACATGGCAGGTTGTCCTGTTTGATTGAATAGCTGTGTGTTCGGAGTTTGTGCGAGTCGAGAACTACCCATAGCATTGAGGGCAAAATCCAACAAAACAGAGAGGTTGGCTCTTTGGACAAGATTCATTTGGATTTTTTCCGCTATTGTGGGATTTTGTTCTCCGACTCGCTGTGGAGGAACGGCAGCGGTCGAAGTCAAGAACACGTCATGCTCTTCGAAGAATGATGCAACCCCTCTACTAGCCTTTTGAACTGTCGATTTGGCACGTAAGTATGTTGGTGCATCACAGTTCCATCCTATCTGTGCCAAGAGCCACGTTGCAGGTTCAAAGTTTTTCGCCTTGGGTTTTACTCCTACAATCTCTGATGTCTCTTCTACAAAAACAGCGGTTCCTGTGGCCACTGTAAGAAAGTATGCACGAATCAGTTCTTCTTTCGGAAAAATAGGACGTGCTTCTACTACTTCGTGCCCTAGTTTTTGCAGCATTTTTAGGGTGTGTTCGACAGCTTTGATACACTCAGGATGATTATCCTCCCCAAAAAGAGTTCCTGTGTCAAATGCAATGCGAAGTTTGCCCGGCTCACGACGGACTTCTTCTAACCATGGGCGTTCTTTATGTGGTGCCGCATACGGATCTCCTGGTGTGATGGGATCGACAACATCCAACAGTGCTGCAGAATCCCGTACACTGCGGGAAACAACATTTTCTTGTACAAAACCAGCCCATGCTTCTCCACGATGGGGGGCCATAGAAACTCTTCCACGTGTTGGTTTTATGCCAAAGAGTCCACAGTGGCTTGCTGGTATACGTATGCTTCCTCCTCCATCCCCTGCATGGGCCACGGGAACAAGACGACTCGCTACAGATGCAGATGCTCCTCCAGAAGAACCTCCTGGAGTGTGTTCTGTATTCCATGGGTTGCGACATGGAGGACGAATAGCAGGCTCAGTTACACCCATAATACCAAATTCAGGAGTGTTGCTCTTTCCTACAATTTGTAATCCGGCAGCTTCGTATCGATCGACAATTAAAGAATTGTGGGTGGGCATGTAGTTTTTTGTTAGTTTTGATGAATTCGATGTAGGTGTACCAACCAAAGCAGCTTTTAGATCCTTAAGAAGAAAAGGGACGCCATGTAATGGACCATTGGGAAGTATTGGAATTCGAGAACGAGCACGATTGTAGAGCTTGAGTACAACGGAATTTAGGTGGGGGTCTCGTTCCTCAATGCGTTCAATAGAAGCATTGAGAGCCTCTAATGGAGATATCTCATTCTTCTTGATTTTTTCGGCTAGGCCTATCGCATCAAGCTCATCGTACTCTGGTAATATCATAGATGTACCTTGGTTTATTGTTACGAAAATAATATATTCGTTTTGTCCAAAAAGAATCGGATATTAACTAATTTTCCACTTTAGAGAGCGATAGATGTTGCCTTTTTTTATTTTTGCTTGTGTAGTACAAGAAGATAATAATGAAATATCTTTAGCAAAACAGTATCTGGAAGAATTCTCAGATTTTGAAACATGGGAGCAGGTGTCTCAATGGAATGGAGTTCAGCCTTCTCAAGCAGCGCATGGTACTTATGTGCAGATTTGGCTTAATGACGTGGCAATGATGTCTTTGGAGTATGGAGAGGAGTACCGATATGGTTCGGCGATTATCAAAGAAGGATACTTAGACGAAGAAGGGACACAAAGAAAAGCATTAACAGTCATGATAAAGAGAAAAGATTTTGCTCCTGATACTGGAGATTGGTTCTGGGCTGTATATTCAGATACAGATGAAGTTTTGCTCGCAGGAATCCCTGATTATTGTATATCTTGTCATGAGGCATCTTCTGATTATGTTCTTTTCCTTGAAGATGAGTAGTGTATCCACTATATTTACGGTCTGTATCTTTCTAGAGCATCAGTGCCTTCAATCGGGCCAGAATGAGAGAAAACAATCCATGAAACATCAAGTGCCTCATCGACGATTCGCTCATACAGATCAGCAATGGCTTGCTCAGACATCTCTTGATCTTCATTAAAAAATGAAGGACTTGGCTTAATCTCTCCTTTGTCAGTAGCCATCGCGGTATCTCCCATAACCAAGATTTCATTAATCAAGTAGACGGCATTACCGGGTGTGTGTCCTGGAACGAAAAGAGGTAAGATCTGAATATCACCCAGATCAATGGTCAAGCCATCTTCAAGTGTGTGAAGGACCTCTAATTCTTGCTCTTCTTCAATACGATCGTGTTCTTCAGACATTGCGTATGTTTGTGCATTGGAAAATACAGGAAGTCCTGCGACATGGTCAGTATGTGCATGCGTCAAAAATATGTGCAGTACATCATTGATCGACTTTCCTTGATCTTGTAAACTGCTTTCAATCGATTTGGCTTCTTTTGTTCCACCTGCGTCGATTAATACAAGGCCTTGATCTGTATCGATCGAATAAGCCGAGACATATCCATCTTTTATGGTGTTTAGTCCATTTTTATTCCAACCATCTTCGATGGCAGAAGTTCCACACGCTATGAGATAAATTATCATTTTAAACCTTATTATGGTCTAGTCTAATTTGATCCATTGTCGATGCTTTTGGAGTATATTTTTGAATGTTCTTGGCTTCATTTCGTTGTATTACAAAATGGATATGGCTCAAATAGACGAATTATGATAGGTTTCCTTTGTTCTATTCATTTGTACGAGATGATTATGTGGTTACTGTTCTCTTCTTTTTTAATGTTTTCTGGTTGCGGGCCCAAAAAAGTGCAGCTTCCTTGTTGGGTAACTCGTCCTTGTGGTGGTTTTACCGAGAAAGATTACATCATTGGTGTTGGAAATGCTGAAACGCAATCACTTGCAGATGATGTTGCTCGAGCAGAGATAGCCAAGCGGTTTCAGGTTCAGATTAGCCAGCTACAGTCCTCCCAAAAAGAAGCTCGTGCCTTTTCCACAGAAGAAGGAGTAAATCTTTCTTCTCGTCAGTCAATGGAGACAAATACAGTGGCATCAGTGGCGATGGAATTACAGGGTGTGGAAATTGTGGAGCGACATGAAGCAGGAATTTTATACTATGCTCTTGCTGTTTTGAATAGAGCTCCTTTGCTTGCACAACTTGATGAGCGTTTGGGAAAGTTGGATAAAGAATCGCGTGAACTTGTGACAAAAGCACGTGGAGCAGAATCGAAATTAGAGCGGGCTGCTGCATTTCATCAGGCAGTTCCACTCTTGAGTGAGATGGAACTGCTAAATCAGCGTCGTGTTGTCGTGCATCCACAAGGAATTTCATGGGACTTTTTTGCTTCTTCTCTACAGGTGCAACGAGAAGAAGAAGAGACCATGAGAACCATTCAAATACAATTGGTGTCGGATCAGACATCAAAAGATGTTCTATCAACTCTAATAGAAGATTTGACTCTTCAAGGATTTACTGTAGTGCAAGGAAATCCTGATCTATTATTGAGTGTTGAAGGAGTAGAATCTATGGTTCCTCCAGATACGTTTGGGTTTTCTCAAACTCGATTGTCATATGACCTGAAAATCGTAGAACCAAATAATGAAAATCGTATTGTTCTCGAACGAAAGTTGATTGGTGAAGCTGCTTCGCAAGACCTTTTTAAATCACGTCAATTTGCCCTCAAGAATATTCAAAATGACTTATTGGAAGATAGTGTTTCATCGTACTTGAAACGAGTGATTTTAGGAGAGACTCTGTGATACTTTTACTTTTGGCATGCGTTTTCACTCCTTATCGATTGGAACGAGCTGTTCAAAAGTATGATGAGCGCTCATTGATCGACCATCTACAAAATGGAAAGTATGGGTATATACGAGAACGAGCGGCTCTTGGATTACATAGGGTCTCGCCAAATGTTACCATTCCGCAGGCGCAAAAAGTATTACGGGATTGTGTGACGCAGAAGAATGAATTCGATTATGTACGTGGAGAATGTGCATATACGTTGGCAAAGTGGAATGATCCAAAAGTAGCAGAATTGATCGTTCAAGCTTTACCTGATGTGGATGATGAAACTCGGTATTGGATGGCGAATTCATTACGCTCTCTAGATAATACATACGCGCAAGCACAGCTCTATGCTTTACGAAATGATTCAGATCCGATTCTTGCTGCAGCTGTACGTCAATGGTTGGGGGAATAATGTTCCTTTGGATTTTTTCTTGTATATCTTCTCATCATATTTTGACTCTTGCAGATGGAGGAAGTGCGGAGCAAAAGCAAAAAAATGCACAAGAACTCGTACAGATTATTGAAAATACGGAATCCGTCCGTCATTACTATTTTGTTGCAGAAACAGCAGGGAAACTTAAGGTTCCCAACACTGATCTTGAGGAAAAATTATCTTTTATGCTTCTTTCTCGATCGAATCGTCCAGAAATTCGTGCGAAGGCAGCTTGGGCTCTTGGAGAAATAGGTCGAACAGAAGGTCGTGTATACAAAACACTTCTATCCTCTTTGTCTTCGGAATCGAATCCAATGGTATTACAGTCTATTTTAGAAGCGATTGCTAAGGTATACCTATCTCGTTCTCATAATACACAAGAAGATTTGACTCTTGTTCGCCGATTAGACGAATTACACTCTAGAACAGGCTACCAAAGTCCTTTTTTTACCTATCTACACAGAAGTGTAGAAAGTATGGAAGTATTGTCTATTCTTTTATTGGAGGCAATAGAGCAAAAAAAACACATAGAAAATCCGGATGAATACTATCGTATTGTTTTAAACTTTTTATGGTTTTGTACAGAGCATCAAATTCCACTGGTTAATCGATTTTCAGAGAATAAAGAGACTCTTTCACAGGTTTTTTCTAAGATTCTTCAAGATGCAAAAAAACAAGATCCGAGTGTGATTTTTCTTTCCCTTTGGTTTTTGGTTCTTCTCTCCGAAGACCCCAATATGGCAGATCTAACAGGAACCAGCATTATAAATATGGATGATGAAGATGGCACGTATTCAACATTGAAGACTATATTCTTATCGAATCTTCTGACAAATACAACGGTTCGAGATTATTTCCGAAATATTGGTTTTCAGCACATTGAAGATGAAAGGCTCTTGACATTTTTAGCCAATCATCACGACAGAAGAGATATTATTCAATATTTGTATGGGATTGCGGGAAAATGAACCTGTTTTTGTTACTTGGATGTGTTTCTTTACCGCTAGAGCCACCTAAATCACGTAATTTTATCGCCAAGAGACCTTGTTTTGATATGGAAACATTGGACCTGTCTTCTATTCGCAGTATTTTTGTGCAATCGGCAAATGTCCTTTCTATTTCTCCAGAGAGTGCACCTGTATCTTTGATTGATAATATTGTCCTTTCAGATTCAAGAGGGCGTATTTTTTACAATAATCAATTTTTAGAAACAATAGGGATACAAGAAGAAAAATTTTGTGTTTTTCCAAAAGAAGTAATTAAAATGGAAGGAATCCATGGAAGTGTGGATGCAAAATCTCGTTTTAGACCAGACTCGAATGTTTTATTAAGTTTAGACGATGGTTTTGGAGTACACATTGTCATTGGCAATCAAAAAGAAGAATTACGATTTGCACCTAATTATCGACAATACTCTCCTTTTATCAAACTTGCACCTCATACGAAACCTGCCAATGCAGGTACAAGTAAATATCCAGCAGATGCTGCAAAAAGTGGAACCACTGGGAAGTCAGGAACGACGGGTAGTGATGGTGGTAATGGTGCAAATGGTAAAGATGCGACTCTTTTTGGCCAAAAAGGGGGTAATGGTGGTCGTGGAGGTCACGGTTCTAATGGGCGAGACGGTCAAAATGGAAAAAATGGTGATACACCACAAAATGGAGAGCATGGTGGGGATGCGACCAGTGGTGGTATGGGAGGCCATGGAGGTAATGGGTATCGAGGGGCAGATGCTGGAGATGGTAGTTTTGGTGGTAGAGGTGAAAATGGTCCGGATTTGAACATCGTTTTTCGAACCATTTATTCTCCTTTTTATCCAGAAGAAGAGCTTATTTATGCTCACATTCAGGCTACTTGGATTGATGTAAACAATAATCCATATCGTGTTGATAAGAAGAACTATGTGTTCCATAAAGGAGAATCATTTCGCTTTGAGAGTCGTGGAGGTAATGGCGGAAAAGGTGGAGATGGTGGTCGCGGTGGCGATGGCGGAAACGGTGGTGCCGGTGGTGCTGGCGGAGATGGTGGAAAAGGTGGAGATGGTGGAAATGGTGGTTCCAATCTTGCAGAGGATCCCAAACGTGCCAAAGGTGGAGATGGTGGTGATGGTGGTGCTGGCGGCAATGGTGGAAATGGTGGACATGGAGCAAAGTCCGGTTGTGGTGGAAATGGTGGAAATGGTGGAAAAGGAGGAAATGGAGGCAAGATATCTGTTTTAATTGAAGGAGATTCAAGTTTGTATCGTCAAGTAAGTCGTCAGTTCCAATTTTTATCGATTCCCGGTATAGGTGGACAAGGCGGAAACAAAGGATCAAGTGGTTCCCCTGGCGAAGCTGGCTCTCTCGGTTCTGGAGGAGCAGCCGGCGCTGCTGGTTCGGGTGGAGATGGTAGTAAAAAAGGAGATAAAGGTGCTTCTGGATCTCAAGGAAAGACAGGTAATGATGGGAAAAAAGGAAGATATATACAATGTGATGTATATTCTGGACGTAAAGGTAAAAATGGACGTGGATTACAAGTGGATATAAGCAGATGATGATATTTTTTTTCTTGGCATGTACATTATCGCAAAAAGATATTCGAACCAAAGATGTTCTTTGGCTACGTAATCATCTTGAAGAGACTAAATCAGGAGTTGAGCAAGATTTGGTTATTACAGAGCTAGCGCTTCGCAGAGACCCAGAAGCTATTCCACACTTATGCCGGTATACCTCTTCATTAGACTCGAGTCTGCGCCATCGGTCACTAGAAGCTCTGAATGCATATGGTGGTAGAGTAGATGGTCGTGACGAAACCTATATTCAACTCTTGTCGTCACAAGATGGTGTAATGCGTAGGGGGGCAGTAGAGGGAATGATTCAGCGTTTTCAAGTTCTGTCAGAGAGCCCATACCTCTTTTCTGCATTACAAAGAATCATTCGCTCTGATTCCAATTGGCAAACTCGATTCCATGCAGTGGAGGTTCTAGAGTGGGTGAATGGGAGTGAAGAAGTTCTTCTTGAATTGGCGAAAAATGATGAAAATGCGAGTATCCGAGGTCGTTCG
This sequence comes from Deltaproteobacteria bacterium, assembly GCA_002683315.1. Taxonomy (GTDB): domain Bacteria; phylum Myxococcota_A; class UBA796; order UBA796; family UBA796. Next base: position 8,076 of record NYTD01000235.1, read on the forward strand.
GTGCAAGCACTTGGTACAAAGCGCGCATCAAAATATAGAAAAGACATTTATCGTATTTCCAAAAAAGACATAGAAGAAGTGGTTCGTCAAGAAGCAGTACAAAGTTTAAAGCGAATTGGTGGTAAGGTTGAAGAGGTCGTTCTTGCTGTTATGCCATTTGATGTTCCAGAAGACTATCTTGAATTGTCGGAAGGGTTTCGATCCTATCTAAGTGCTCGATTAGGAGGCTCAGAACTTGCTACAGTTGTAGAAAGAGGTCAGGTAGAACGGGTTGTTGATGAGTTGATTTTTCAAGATAAATTTATCAATGATGGAAAAGCTGTAGAGATAGGAAAAGCATTACGTGCAGAGCAGGTTGTGACGGGAACCATTCAGATCATGAATGGTCAAGTCGTGATTACCATCAAACGTATTGATGTTCGAACACAGACAATCGTATCTTCTTCAGCGAGTTCGGGATCATTTATTGATTTTGAACAGGTCCAAAGAGTAGCGGCATCTAAATTTATAGAGGAGTTCTAATATGTTCTTTTGGATCTTCACAACGTTTGTTTGGGCAACGCCATCAGATTCGATCATTCGATTGAGAAGCATGAGCAGTAATGCAGAGCAGAATGAAGAAGGAAGGGGATTTCCTCTTCCTCGAAAGATCAACCCCTTACGTCAGCATGCAATAGCCGAAGTGTTATTACTAAGGCCTAGTTTTTTGGCTATGATAAACCGATATGTATCGGGAGAAGATATTGCAAGGGACATTGCTTCTCAAAAAAAGGATATATATGTTTTGGGAAATAAGTCCAGTCGTTGGTATTGGCTCAAAGACAGAGAAGAAATACAGTTTGTCATGTTGGCATTAACCAAAAAAGAAATTTATCCAGAAAGAGACCCTTTTTCTAAAACGAGAAATAAAACTCTGTTTGATTCCATTCGAGTGCTAAAAGATGGTTGTACTCAATTTACCAGCGAAATAGACGGTACGATGAGAAGATGGACAGGACAAAAATGTCCGTATGGAAATGTATGGATAGAATGGGAGGCAACAAGAGAATTTCCCATGTATGTATTGATACAAAGAAAATAAAAACATCTCCGTATATGGAGATGTTTATAATAGAGTCTTCTATGTAATGATGCTTAGAAGAACGCTTGAAGACCTGTGATCCATCGTCCTACGATGAGGTTGTGGATATCATGAGTTCCTTCATATGTATATACACTTTCAAGATTTGCCATGTGACGCATGATAGGATATTCAGCCAAAATACCATTTGCTCCATGGATATCACGAGAAACACGTGCAATTTGTAGTGCTATATCAACATTATTCATCTTCGCCAGTGAGATTTGTGGTGGGATTAATGTTCCAGCATCTTTCATTTTACCAAGTTGAAATGCGAGGAGTTGTCCTTTTGTTATTTCTCTTAACATCCATGCAAGCTTATTTTGTACGAGTTGGTATTGTGCAATGGGTTTATTGAATTGAGTTCGGTTTAAGGCGTACAAGCGTGCGGAGTGGTAGCAACCCATGGCTGCACCCAAAGCACCCCAAGAGATACCATATCGAGCGTTATTTAGGCAAGAGAAAGGACCTTTCAGTCCAGCAACATTTGGAAGAAGGCGATTCTTAGGAATTCTACAATCCTGTAGTACTAATTCCGAGGTAATGGATGCTCGAAGAGAATTTTTATTTTTCATTTCTGGAGCAGAAAAGCCCACATCATCTTTTTCTACAATAAATCCGCGAATATGTTTGGAGCTATCTCCTCCCAATTTTGCCCAGACGATAGCAAGATCAGCAATGGTTCCATTGGTGATCCACATCTTTGCTCCGTTGAGGACATAGCTATCACCATCATCAATAGCTTTTGTAAGCATGCCACCTGGATTGGAACCATGATCAGGTTCTGTTAATCCGAAGCAACCGATAAGCTCGGCTTTTCCCATCTTGAGTAGGTATTTTTTCTTTTGTTCTTCGGTGCCAAAGGCCCATATAGGATACATGCACAAAGAACCTTGAACGGAGGCAAAACTTCGAAGTCCAGAATCTCCTCTTTCTAGTTCTTGGCATGCAAGTCCGTATGAGATATTGGACATTCCCGGTAGACCATAGCCTTCTAGGTTGATCCCAAGAACTTCCATATCTCCAAATTCCTTAATGAGTTCCATTGGAAATGTACCGGCTTGATAATGACTTTCAATCACGCTCAATCCTGTTTTGGGATCTTGTGTGAGGAATCGATCATCGACCCATTCTCGTACGGACTCTTGAATCATACGTTCATCTTCAGTGAGCATAGAGTCGATATTGTAAAAGTCAACACCTTCATAGGTGGTGGAATAATCTAAATCTTCATGTTGGGACATAGTGGCTCCATGGTAGGTTCAATATATATATACCAAGTATTCAAGAAGGGAACAGGTATTACCTTATAATCCTGATCAGAAAGATTGACTTTTTATTTGTAAATACACAAAAGGACGAGAGAACTCGTCCTTTTACGATGATTGATCGTGATAATCTCTTACATAGAGAGGAGATAGTCGTATACTTCTTGTGCTACGCGACGGACATCTTGGTTAAGATCTTGAAGACGTTCACGCACCATAGGGAGCATGTTTTTAAGCTTGAGATCTTCGACGGCGTACAGTGCTTCTTTGCGAACGGAAGGTTCTTCATCGGAAAGAGCGGCTTCAATGGTTTCTGCTCCTGACTTGACTCCGCTGAAGGAGAGGAGTTGGATACAGTAATAGCGCATCTTACGAGACTCCGCTGTTTTGTAGTTTGAAAGAATATATTGGTCACAGATGTATGGCACGGCTAGACCGCGCTCAAACATTACCTTATCAAAGGCTTCGTTTGCAATCGCAGGATCGTTATGAAGCATTGCAGCAAAGAGATCGCGATAATACGGAGGTATGTTTTGTGCGAGAGATTGTCTGTATTCTTCTTTCTGTGCTTCTAGAATGATATCTGTTTCTTGATCCGGATCTTTTGGCATCGGTATAAACTCCATAATATGAACAATAATAATAATGATATAATAGTTTTTTAATAATAAAAGTGTTGACTTTCAAAATCCACATAAACAATAACACATTGTGATCGTTGCCAATAATCTGGAGTGAAATTTTGAGAATTCTTTTTGTAAATGATGATGGAATTGAAGCAAAAGGTCTTCAATCATTGGTACGTATTTTTGAAGAAAAATACGAATGTAGTGTTGTTGCTCCAAGATTTGAGCAGTCCGCGAAAGGGCATTCTTTTACGATGAGAGAACCTGTAAAATTAAGTGAATTACATGAAAAAAAATGGACACTTTCTGGAACTCCCGCGGATTGTGTTTATGTCGCTTTGCACTATTTGAAAATTCGTCCTGATGTGATAATTTCTGGTATCAATCAAGGAACAAACCTTGGTACAGACATTTTTTATTCAGGGACTGTTGGTGCTGCTCGTGAAGGAGCGCTGAATTCTATACCTTCCTTTGCGGTGTCAACAAAACCCCTAGAAAATACTTTAAGTTTTTATAATCAAGTGGCACAATCATTTTTCTCAATTTTTGAGCAGCTTCTGGTTTTGCCCGGAATGCTTCATAATGTAAATATTTATCCGAATCAACATGCACCTGTTTGTATTGCTCCTTTAGGACGACGTTTGTATCAGTATCGTGTTCGTGAGGAAGAAGAAGGGTTGATACTGGGAGGGCCGCCATATGGATATAAAGGAAATGATGAGTGTGATATTGCATGCTACGAACGTGGATTTACGACAATAACACCGCTTTCTATGGATGGGACAGATCATACGGCACTTGAAACCATTCAAAAGAAACATATATCTTTATCTGTCACAGA
>NYTD01000236.1 GCA_002683315.1 Deltaproteobacteria bacterium
CGTACAGGGAGGTTAAAAGTATATGTACCAAGCCTGATGATTATCGACGATAATCAGTATTGGCTGTATTTTTGAGGTGGAATTTTGTGAGGTCTTTGGTAAGGTTCTTTTGATGACTTTCCAATGTTCCACCACCGATTTCAAGAAGTTTTGCATCGCGTAGAAGACGTTCTATAGGATATTCTCGACAGTATCCGGCACCACCATACACTTGCATACAGTTGTCTGCAACGACTTTTCCTACAGGCGCCGCAAACAATTTGGCTGCATCGGAACCGATACGATTTTGAACATCTGGAGCGACATCGCGTGCTACATTGTAAATGAGACAACGCGCTGCTTCTGTCATGGCATAGCTATCGCCAATCATCTTTTGAATCTGTCCGAAACGATTGATGGGTTGTCCAAATGCTTTACGTTGATGTCCATATTCAAGCATGAGCTCCATACAACGATCAGCAATTCCAAGACTCATGGCCGCAAGTGCAAGTCGTTCTATCTCAAGGTTTCGCATCATGTGTACAAGTCCTCCACCTTCTTGACCAAGAAGATTGCTCGCTGGTATTTCACAATCGGTAAAGATTAGCTCGGACATAGAAGAACCACGCATTCCCATCTTGGGAATATGATTGGATGCAGCAAATCCAGGGCAATCGGCAGTGACGATGAAGGCGGTGATACGACCTTCTACTTTTGCGTATACGAGAAAGATATGTCCCTCGGGACCATTGGTAATATATGTTTTGGTCCCATTCAGGATATATTTATCGCCTCTACGCTCTGCAGTTGTGGTCATTCCGATGACATCTGTTCCGTATCCGGGCTCTGTCATCCCCATTCCTGCAACCCATTCACCGGTGAGTGTTGGTGTAAGGAACTTTTTCTTTTGCTCTTCGTTTGCACAGTAGAAGAAGTTATTGACAAAAAGCATGGAGTGCGCGAGATATGCAAGACAGAATCCAGGATCGTATTTGGATAGCTCGTGGTGAATGATTACAGCGGCAGTTGTATCCATGCCCATACCATCGTATTCTTCGGGAATGGTTACCCCATGCCATCCGCGCTCACCGATTTGACGAAATAAGTCTACGTTAAGATGTTCTTTTTCATCGTGGATTTCTGCTTGTTTGTCCATATCAATAGATTGGCAAAACTCTCGTACGTCTTGGCGAAGATATTCGTGATCTTCTGTTGGTGTAAAGAGGTTGGATGCGTAACGCTCGTTGGATGTTCCATTCATGTTGTTCTCCCGTTTTATCTTTGTTTTATTAACCCATTTTTTGTCCAACTTTCGCATTTTTGCGAGTATGGCATTGTTTTGTGGATATTAGTATAGATATATTTTACCTTAGGAGGATGTCTTGTCCAAAAAAATGGTTCTTGTCGATGGTTCAAATCAAGCCTACCGAGCATTTCACGCGATCCAAACAAACATGACTGCACCCGATGGATTTCCCACAAAAGCCATCTTTGGATTGGTACGTATTTTGATGAATATTACCAAAGAGCACAAGCCAGACTATGTGCTTGTGGTGTTTGATAAAGGAAAAAGTTTTCGTGTGGATCAATTCCCCGATTATAAAGGTCATCGTCCTTCCATGCCCGATGAACTTCGTCTTCAATGGCCTCATCTCAAACCCGCTTCCGAACATTTTGGTTTTCGAGCCTATGCAGAAGATGATGGTTTTGAGGCAGATGATATCATTGGAACGATGGCGAAGAGATATGCCAGTGAAGATATCAAAGTCACGATTATTAGCAACGACAAAGATTTTGCGCAGTTGGTTGATGAAAATATTTTGTTGTACAATCCATCTCAAAAAACTTTTTTTGATCAGGAAGGCGTAAAGAAGAAATGGAAGGTGCGTCCCAATCAAATCGTGGATTATTTGAGTATAATTGGAGACAAATCAGACAATATTCCCGGTGTGAAAGGTGTAGGAAAGGTCAGTGCAGAGAAGATTCTAGCGGAATACGATGGTTTTGACGATATTTATGAAAATATAGAGAAGATCAAGCAGAAGAATAAACTCGTGTCGGGCAAAGAAGATTTTGAGATGGCACGATCTCTTATTCGTATAAAAACAGATGTAGAGCTTGATTTTACCATCGAAGATTGTGCTTTGAAAGAGCCTGAATCCGATGTGCTTGTAGAAACACTTCAGCGTTTTGGATTCTTCAAGATTATTTCTGATCTTGGACTTAAGCCCAAATCAAAGCTACCGAAATACAAAACAAGGCAAGGTTGGGAGACGCTTTGCAAATCGATAACTGGTTTTGATACTGTTAGCGTGGTGGTTCAAAAGCATGATGGACATCGCTATCTCGCTGTTGGTCTTGGACTGGAACAGCAGATTGTAGGCCTTCTTGATGAGTTAAGCGAAGAAGAGAAGCAAGAGATATCGAAGCGGGCTTGGGTCGTCTTTGATTACAAAAGTATGATGCCGCTTATCGATTCTGGGCACCTAATACCTCCTGTATCGATGTCCGATGTGATGGTGGATTATCACTTGGCAGATGTTACGGTTCGTGCAGACCTTTCAGTTTTGGCGCTACGCCACCTAAATCATGAATGTATGCAGCCACCTGTTTTGGAGCCACAAGGCTTGTTCGATGAACCAGACGATACTCCTATGTTTGAATACGTAGCTCAATTTTCGCAGGTCCTGTTTGGACTACATCAAGTTTTTGATTCTTCGATTGATCCACGTTTGTATGAATTAGAGTATGCCGTTCTTCCCGTATTACACCGAATGGAGTCATATGGTGTGTTGGTCAATGAGCATATTCTCGGAGAGATATCAATCAAGCTAGGACAAGAGATTCAAAAGTTAGAGTCGGATATATATGAACATGTCGGCAAAAAGTTTAATATTAATTCTCCCAAGCAGGTAGCAGTGGTTCTTTTTGAAGAGATGGGTCTCAAGCCGCTCAAAAAAACCAAAACAGGTCACTCCACCAATGCACAAACATTGGAGTTACTGTACGAAGAGACACAAGATCCTATGCTCAAAAAACTCTTGCGATATCGTGAACTTACCAAGCTAAAAGGCACATATGTTGATCCGCTGCCCAAGTACATGAAGGGCGATGGTCGGATTCATACTTGTCTTCACCAAACGGTTACAGAGACAGGGCGTTTGTCTTCTTCCGATCCGAATCTGCAAAACATTCCCATTCGTACAACAGAGGGAAGAGAAATAAGGAAGGCATTTGTGGCGCCAGAAGGGATGTCTCTCATTAGTGCCGACTATTCTCAACTTGAGCTACGAATCTTGGCCCACTTTTGTGAAACAGGAGGACTTGTTGATGCATTTGAACAAGAGTTAGATATTCACGAGCAAACAGGACGGGATTTGGTGCCAGAAGGAGAAGAATATAATCCTTCTCATCGTGCAGCTGCAAAAGCGATTAACTATGGTCTCATGTATGGCATGAGCGCCTTTCGTTTATCCAAAGAATTACGTGTTCCGTTTAAAGATGCCAATGCATATATAGAGAGATATTTTGCTCGATATCCAGAAGTGCGAGCGTATATGGATACACAAATTGAGTATGCCAAAGAGCATGGATATGTACAAACTCTATTGGGGCGTACAAGAAAGGTAGCGAATATTCATGATCGTATCCGTCACGTGCGAGAAGGCGGAGAGCGAATTGCTATGAACACTCCGATTCAAGGAACAGCAGCAGACATCATGAAACTTGCGATGGTTCAAGTAGAAAAAGTTTTGAAGAGAGATTATCCACAAGCTCGTTTGCTTTTGCAAGTGCACGATGAATTGTTGGTTGAAGCGCCACACGATCAGGTAGAAGAAGTGGCAAAAATAGTACAAAAAAGTATGGAAGACGCTATCGAACTTCGTGTTCCTCTAAAAGTTCACGTCGGAACAGGTGCCAATTGGTCTCAAGTACATTAGAATAAATGCAAACGGAGGCTTTTATGGCATTTGCAACAGGTAGCGTACTTTTCTCTTTTCTTGCTCTTGCTGTTCCATTTGTAGGGATGGCAACGGCGGAATCGTCAGGAGATGATGATTCTGTACTTATTCAGGCTGTTTTAGATGGCGACCCATCTGCATATCGAGGTATCGTAGAGCGATATCAAAGTCGAATTTACAGTGTGGTGTATGGTATGCTTCGTAACCCAGAAGACTCCAAAGAGGTAGCGCAAGAGGCATTTGTGAAAGCCTATCAAAAATTGAGCACATTTCGGTTGGAATCGAAGTTTTATACGTGGTTGTGTCGGATAGCGATTAATCTTTCTATTGATCTTCTTCGAAAACGTAAGCGTCGAGATCATAGTGAGTTTGATGAAGGGATCGGTGCACGGGACTCTTCTGGACAAATTTTGGATATGTACAACAGTGAACGTCCCGACACGGCGTTGGAGCGTTCTGAACTGCACACAAAGATCATACAAGAAGTGGAAAAGCTTCCTGCAGAACAAAAACAGGCCATTGTTTTACGTGAGATCGATGGATTATCCTATCGGGAAATATCTGAAATTATGAATATTCCAGAAGGGACCGTGATGTCACGCCTGTTTTATGCGCGGAAAAAACTACAAGAAGCACTGGCTGAATACAAAAACGCATGAGAGATATCCGTGAAATTTAATAAAAGATACGGAATGATTGAATGTCTCAAAGCAAAATGCGTAAAAGTAGGATGTACAGAACAACGTGAACACTTCTTGGAGAAGTAAATGGAACGCCTATCATACATAGAACTATTATGTCTGCGTGTCTCAGATGGAATGGGGACCGATAGAGATATAAAAAGGTTAGAACGAGCAGGAATTGATCCGCAGGCTTGGACTGGATTACGTGACGTCTTACGTGAGGCCCTCGCTCCTCCTCCTGCTCCGGAATTCTCAGGATCAGTATGTGAAACGCTTTCGCTTCCTTCTCTTCCGTTGCAGGCGGCACTCTCTCCACAGAGCATTCCCAATTTGGTTCAAGGAATTTCAGAAGTGATTGGGCTTGAGGAGGCTCAAGATATTGCTCCTCCTGATCCGATACTTGCTTCTCCAGAACTGTCGCTCGAAGAAGAGATAGAAGAACCGGTTGTAGCACAGGTTGAAGACTCCCAAGAGGCTGAGTTAGAAATCACAGAAGATCTTCTTGCTGAGCAAGAAGCTGATACAGTTCTTCGATCGGTGCTTGCTCCTTCTTCGATACCCAATCTTCTCGACGGGGTCATGAATCAGATTCAGCCGGTAGACGCTGTTTTGGAAGAAGATTCTGGGGAGATAATATTAGAAGAGGATTCTGGTGAGATTGTTTTGAAATCGGAACCTGAAGTAGTGGAAGTAGAAGAGGAGCCTGACACTGTTCTTACTCTTGTTCAAATAGATGAAGAAGCAGAATTAGATGAAGACTCAGACGAGGTCTTTGTTTTGCAAACCAACACGATTATTGCTGAGCCAGAGATGGATGCAAGTGATCTTGAAGAGGACGATCTAGACGCACTGTTACAAAATGCTTTGGTTACGCCTTCTGCTCCGGATATGGCTGATTGGATTATGCAGCGTGTGGAAGAAATTGGTGTACCAGAGACGCATTTGCGATTGGTTTCCGAAGACCAACAAGATGGAACCAATAATGCTGTATACAAAGAGCGTGTGGGTGAAGTCGACGTAGAGATTCAGGAGATTGCTGAGCCACGTATGATCGATGGAGATTCTGCCGCTGGAAATTGGTCCATGATCGGAATGCTTGTATTGGCTGCGGCTGCTGCTATTTTTGTGGTGAATCAAGTGATCGGCGATTCTCCTTATGAGAACAACGCTGTGGTTACGAATCCTGAGATTGCACAAGGAACGGAAACCCTTGGAACAGAAATTTTGAATGTAGTATCGGATGATCATATCCAGATACAAAGTGATGGCTCCATGACCATTATCTTTATTGACGTAGGAGAAGAATAATGTTGACACTACTCATGAGTACCTTAATGATGAGCACACCTGCACTCGCAGAAGAACCTTCGGTTACCGAGATTCTTGCAGACGCCACTAAATCTGCACTCAATGTAGAGGTGATGGTGATTCATGCGACGACGGAACATACCAAAAAAGATGAGAGCATCAAGCATCTTCTCAAGTACTTTGCCAACTATAAGTACACTGGATACAAGCTTCTCAAAGAGCATAAGTCTGAGCTCAATGACAAGCAAGATCAGTCTTTTACTCTTCCCGGAGAGCTTAAGATGAAGGTGTCCATCCTCTCACACAACGACAAGCAGGCAAAGGTTCTTGTGAAGATCACAGATGTCAAAGGGACACACAATTATCTAGACTCAACCATTACGGTTCCCCGAAACAACAACTTTATGGTTGCAGGACCAAAATATGACGGTGGCATCTTGATTCTTCCGCTCTCTGTGAAGTACTAGTTCATATGTCGACGATCTTTCAAAAAATTATTGATCGAGAGATTCCGGCGACCATTGTATACGAAGACGATTCGGTTTTGGCCTTTGAGGATATTGCTCCACAGGCACCCGTTCATCTTCTTATTATTCCCAAAAAGCCCATTGCCAGCATGGATAAGGCACAGCAAGAAGATGCCGAGCTTTTGGGTAAGGTATTGTTGGTTGCAGCGCAGCTGGCCCGCGAAAAAGGAATCGGAGAGCAGGGATACCGCCTCATCAACAACTGCAACGAATATGGTGGGCAGACGGTATATCA
>NYTD01000237.1 GCA_002683315.1 Deltaproteobacteria bacterium
AGAAGAAAAAGAAGAATACACACCTCCTCCACAAACAGTAAAGAAAAGAGTTGTCACAACCTCATCTGGAAACAATGATGGTGCTGATGATCGAAGAAGACAAGAAGAGGAAGAAGCCGCACGAAGAGCAGAACAAGAGTCCGCAAGACAAGCTGAAGAGGATGCCGCAAGAAAGGCCGCTGAAGAAGAGGATGCAAGAAGAGCAGAAGAAGCGCGCAAGAGAAGAGAAGCGGACGCGACATGTGCTCCGATTGACGAGCTTGAAGATGCTGCGATGCTTGGAAGTTTAAACAAAAAACAAAGTAATTGCCTAGAAAAAGAATTAAGCTCTGCGGCAACAATCACTGACCAGCGTAAGATCAGCAACATATTGATCAACAATGCACTTTCAGCCAAAAACTGGAAACAATGGGAACGATATACCAAACGCCATCTTGATAAATATGACCGCTCTGATGCCAATATGTGCTACGGATTTGCTGTATATATGTTCAACAAAAAACGGTTTTCTGATGCCATCGTGTGGGCTGAAAGAGGACTTGAGCAAAAACAACGTTTTGCCGCAGGAAGCGATTTCAAGAAAAAGGTTTATACACTCTATAAACTCAAGACAATGGCTGCCAATACCATATGGCAAAAATCAGAAGAGAAACTGGTATCCATAAGCAATGATAATCTTCGTGAAAAAGAGAAGGCCAAAGCAGAACGATACCAAGCGAAGACCAAAAACTTTGCTCGTGAATGGCTTGACTATGCTCGCTCCTCCAGTCAAAAACAAAATCTACCTATGCAAATCTGTGTTTCGGCAGCAACAAAATCGTTCTGCCAATAAAAGAACACAGAAAAACCTAGAAAATGTCCCCGTATGCTAATCTCAGCGTATGGGGACACTTAATTGTAAGACAGTCCAAAAAGAAGAAACAGACAATCCTACTGCAACCAAACTCATAAAAATTAAAGCATAGGATAGTTTTGAGAGCCATGCTTCCTCAGCCATCCCTTCTCGAGCAGGAAAAACAAGCCCCATGGCAAACCCTCCCAACAAACCACCAATGTGGCCATAATTATTGACCCCTTCAACCACAAATCCGAAGACAAGACCAATGATAACCCATGCCCATACCTGACTTCGAAGTTTTCGTCCAAATTCTCCTCCTCGACGGATTGAAAAGGTAATAAGAGCCCCCATAATCCCAAATATTGAACAAGAAGCACCGATTGTTGGAGCATTATGCATCACATTGGATAAAAGAAAACCCGTAATACCGGTGACAACATACAGCACGACAAGCCGATGCATGCCAAAAAGACTTCCGAACATCTTCCCCAATGTATTGAGCCAAGAGAGATTAAACAGAATATGTAAAATTCCTCCATGGAGAAAGGAAGCGCTCAAAAGCGTCCACCAATATCCTTGATTCCAAGCATATCCACCGGTCATCCCTAATAGATACAATGCCTTTCCATCAGGCGATCCAATCGATAACAATCCACCTCTTGCACTCATTGCTGCCTCTGTATTCAGCAAGATACTAATGATGTACAATAAGACACAAATCCCTTGAATAAGCTGAAGAGGAAAAATATCAAGAGCTGCTGTCGGACGCACCCTCTCCATCTTTTTCGTTCCACAGCGCGAACACTGCATTTCGTTAGAACCAACAAGTTGACCACATCTGGGACACAAAGAGGGAGGCATAAGACGCTCGCAAAAAAAAAGTTTGATGCTTTTTTATCGCCAAAAGCATCAAGAGTCCAATATAGATACAAAAGATCGTATATCAAATACTCTTCCAAAAAATATTATCTCGTATCTACATTTATGGTTAAATGTCATAGGGAGAATGACATGAAATGTATCTATTGTGCTGAAGAGATCCAAGAAGAGGCCATCTTATGTCGATTTTGTGGAGCCAGAAAAATAGACAATGTCTGGAGAGACCCACAGATTCCCTCACCCACGATCTCATCGACGTTTCGGTTCTCAGGATTTCTTCTCCTCTTATCCGCAGTTTTTGAAATCATCGCATGGAATCAACCCATCCTTCATCTTGGAGGAGAACATGTTGGACCATTTGCCATTGCGCATCACCTAATGTACTTTGTTTTGTTTTGTGGAATGGGAATTGGAGTCCGCGGACAAAAAAAATGGGGACCCAAATTTGTTGTCATCGCGACAGCAATATATACCATCGATCGTCTTCTATTTTTGGTCACCGGAACAGCGAAAATAGAAGTCGTTCGCGCTACAGCTGGATGGGAAACATTCTTAGAGGTATATGGTGGGAATTCTCTTCCTCTTGAGCAATTACAGCAAAGCATCACCCTCATTTATCTGGTGATTATTCTCTGCTGGATTGGATTTGCAGGATATGTGTACTGGAAACGAAAAGAATTTATTCATTAGTGAGCGAGAAGGTTGTGTCTATCTATCGATTCATTCAATATCTAAGCCTTTGTTGTATGATGATTCCACTCATGGCCAGCAGAAATGCCGGTAGTGCAAAGATGCTAAAGGGAAAAACCTATTCCCTGCTTTTCTTCCTATCCGACGAAAAAAGTGAATGGAACTATATTGAAAAGCAAAAAATGCTACAACAAATCACAGATGCTGAAATCTGGCTCATAGAACAAGCAAAAAGATACAATCACAAGCTCCAATTTGAACATGGATTATTTGGATGGGAGCAAGATATCCATTTTGAAGAAATGCCACAGGGAAACCGCAGTGGAAAAGAAGATGTATTCCTAACCAACAAAATAATTCAAAAGGTTGGTTATAAAAGTCAGACCGAAATCATAAACCAAATCCCAGCTGATAATATTCAACTTCTTTTCTTGTTCAAGCGCGATGGAGTAAGCTACGCCTTCCCCTATTCTCCCAATGTTGCCGATGAGTTTTTTCTCGAAGGGATGTCAATTTATCATCGATTTAATGAACAGACTCCTCAGTGCACATCGTGCATCGCGCATGAAATGCTCCACCTCTTCGGAGCGTGGGATTTGTATCGGAGCTTTCAAACAACCAAAGCACAAGAAGATCAGGCGAGAAAACGATACCCAAACTCCATCATGCTAAGAACATCGTACAATATCGATGAGTTAAATATCGATCCGGTTACTGCATGGAGAATTGGTTGGATAGACAGCCTTCCCACTGGGGCGGAATTCTTTCGCCCGATACCTCAATAAGGTTTACGACGATTCTTCTGTCCTTTGCCACGAACATGCTTTCCTCTTTTCCCATGTTTGGTCTCACCAAAAACTTCCACCTTTGATATCCAGTCTTCTATTGAAGTCTTTGGCGCAAGATACAATCGAAAGATCTGATGTACCCCTCCTTTGCTAACAGTAACGCGAAACCCGTGAATATCGTTCTCCAATATACGTACTGAAAATCGCAATGGACTTCCTGGTCGACCTGTATTTTTGATTACGCCAATCGAGATTTTTTTGATATCCTCGTGCCGCTCAACAAGCTTCAACAACGGAAGCGCTTCACCAATCACAGTTGTATGAGAACCTGTATATTTTCCACCGGAACGATGTTTTTTGGTTGTGATACGCGATCTCCCTTTTTGCAATACGACATAACACATAGGAAATACAAACCCCAAAATATCGCCATCGTGAATATTTACCTATCTACCAAAGAGTCGTTTTTCACAAAGTAGGCACAGCGATGATTTCGATAATGCGATATTCAGTCCTATAACTTATGGTCAGACTATGCTTTTTTCACTTCTTATTTTCGCACATGCAGACCCTTTCCTTGATGCACAAATCACCGGATTTCACACAACTGCGCAATATCTTGATGATCAACAAACTCAACAAGAAGATATGACATGGCTTCGTTCTCGAATTCGAGCGGGCTATTCTATTACACCACACAAGAATTGGTTTATCAATACACAATTTGAAATCGCTAATGCACGAATTGCGGGAGACTTCTCCACGCTAGGAATGGAGATTCATCGTGACCTGTTTCGAGTACAGCAATCCGATCGAAGCGACTTATTGTATATTATGCCAAGAGATCTATCCATTCGATACAGCAACGAAACATGGGGATGGAATGTTGGTATTCAGTCTTTCACTTGGGGATTGGGGATTCTCAGTAATGATGGAAATCAAGAATCACGATTCGGCATGACCTACCAAGGAAACACATATGCTCGCGCAAGCGTTTTCTCTCTCCCCACATCAAACAATCGCGGTCTCATGCTTTTTGCTGCCACTGATTTGATTCTTCGAGATGACAATGCTTTTATTTATGAAGGAGATTCTGCCGTTCAAGCCATCATCGGTGCACAGCTCATACAAAAAAAACTACGAGGTGGCATCCTCGCGGGAGCACGTTTCCAGCAAGATCCAGAAGATCCAAACCGCCCAGTAGAGCAAGCCACCAGCTTTGCTGTACCCGTTGACGCATACATTCAATATAGCCCCACATCCAATATTCGCCTTGAAGCAGAAGGTGTGTATGTATGGGGAAAAACAGACCGAATATACAGCGAAAGTACACGTGGAGAAACCTCTACTATTGGCTATTATGGAGGAATTACTCGAGCTTCCCATACCCAAAAAAACTTCCTGAGCGGATCTCTAAACTCTATCCTTGAACTTGGGTACGCTTCTGGAGATGGTCATCCTACGGATTCCAAAGCTTCTGGTTTCTCCTTCCATTCGGATTACAACGTCGGTCTCCTTCTTTATGATACCGTTCTACCTCAGCTACATGCTCGTTCTATGGAACGTATCATCGATCCCGATCTCACCCATATTCCTCCTTCGGGTCTTCGATACGGAGTTCCACAAGGTGGAGTTCATAATTCTATGTATTTTCAGCTATGTTCAACATGGGAGAAAGATAATTTTTTGATGCGGATGGGATGGCTGCACGCATATAGTGCAACTCCACTTCAAGATACCTACCACACAGGGATATCTGGGGGGTATGCAAACAATTTTGAAGGAACACAAGCCACTGAATCTGCTCTCGGCAATGAGTTCAACCTCCGCCTACAACATCAAACCCACAAAAACCTACGCTTCATCGCTGATGGAGGATACTTTCTTCCTTCACAAGCCCTTTCCATTCTTGAACCTTCTTGGATGTTGATGGCCCAAGCCCAACTAACAATGGGGACAAAACAATGATTGGAATATGGATGAGCATCGCCTGCAACACACCACAACAGCAAGGCTGGATCCCCACAAGAGCAACACAAGGCCCTACGGTTCTCTACGATCCAACAGCTTTGCCTCTGCCAGAAATACCACTTCCCAACAACCAAGCTACACGACTTGACCCTTCATCACCCACTGGTCGACGGGTCAATATCAGTGAAGAAGCACCTACAGAATATGAACGCCGTGTACGAAGAACCTTCAATACACTAGATGGTTTTGGAACCTATGCTCCAATCATGGTCTCTTTTGATGCTCCTCTTGATGTCCAAGATCTCTATGATAGACACTCCAATCATGATTTTCGCGATGATGCCATATTCCTCCTAAACGTCGACAAGAATTGTAGTCGATTCGGAGAAGAAGTAACCATCGATATACAAAGTGGAAAGAATCCCATCTCACTTTATAAATTTGGCTCCAACATTCCCGACGATCAAGCCCCAGATGGATATAGAATCAAAGAGAACGGAAACCTATTCTTCCCCTTTGATTCTCGCTACAATGCACACAATATCTTATTTGAAGAGCGATATGAAGATAAAAATCAAAATGGGGTTCTCGATGAAGGAGAGGATATTGATCGTGATGGAATCTTGGATATACCCAACTTCATCGATCCTACCGCATGTTTGAACACCGAGGGAATTGAATATAATCAATGTGTGGCCGATAATCTGATGAACTTTTACGATCGTCAAGCCAATCGTCTTTATCTCAAACCGCTCTGGCCATTACAGCAACAATGTACCTACGCCGTGATTTTAAGCAATCGTCTGATCGGTGAGAACCAAGAACCGATTCAATCTCCATTTCCTTTCGTCAATCCACAAAGCCAAACAGAAGATCTCCGTCCCGCAGAAGAAATCATCTCACGATATGGTCTTGAAACAAGCGATGTTGCCTTTGCTTGGACATTTACAACCGGATCCATGACCAAGGACATTGAGGAATTACGCAAAGGACTCTATGGACATGGTGCTTTTTCACAACTCAAAGACGAATTTCCAACATCAACATTTCGACCATATACACGCCAAGAACTGGCCGATGTAATGGGTGTTGAACCCATCGAAGAAAAGAAAGACGACTATCATTTTGATGGAGCATGTGTTGGTGCTGCACTGACTTGGCTGTGGGGTCCCAGCTCTCTTGATGAATGGCCAGCAAACACGTGTGCAATCGAAGCGGATCTAAGCGCACTTGGGATGGTATTTGGTGGAACCTTCACAGCACCAAACCTTCTTGCAGACAAAGATGGAATCGCCACAGAACAATACCCTGCTGATAATGATGAAATTTGGAATATCGACTATCAAAATGGCTTTGCAGAATATGGGAGTACTGATGTTTCATTTTGGTGCTCTCTTCCACAAGAACAAGATACCTCGTGTTCAGAAGGAAATCCTGAAGGCGTACCATTCTGTAAACCTTTTCCCGTGATTTTGTATGCCCATGGTTATGGCGGTTCTCGAAATGAAATTATGCTTCACATGGGCAGACACAATGCTATGGGATACGCCATGTGTGGTGTGGATAGCTACGGACATGGATTGAACCGATGGAAAGAAGATCCTGTATCCGGATCTGCAATCACCCTTGCCGGACTTGAATTTAACCGAGATGGCATTCCTGAACTCGCTGGACTAATGGTACTGGGAAGAGATCGCGACTTGGATAATGACGGGCTATCTGACCCAGGTGCGGATATGTGGACATCAGATGTGTTCCACACTCGAGATATGGTTCGACAATCTGTATTGGAATATATGCAGCTAACACGAATACTTCGCGCTATGGATGGTACCAATACCGATCACAACGGATACCTACTAGGCGATATCGATCAAGATGGAACCGTAGATATTGCCGGCCCTCAAAATACGATTGGCATGTGGGGGATCTCTTTGGGAGGGATTCTCTCTGGAGTGCTTGCTGGTGCAGAACCTTCCATTGATACCATATCACCCAATGCTGGTGGGGCTGGACTGGTTGATATCAGTGTCCGTGCACGACAAGCCGGTGTT
Source organism: Deltaproteobacteria bacterium (assembly GCA_002683315.1). Classification (GTDB taxonomy): domain Bacteria; phylum Myxococcota_A; class UBA796; order UBA796; family UBA796. The sequence continues at coordinate 7,221 of NYTD01000237.1, forward strand.
CCCGAAGCCGTGATTATGCCTATGCTCGGTCAACTCGTTATTGGCTGTTTGCCAACCGACGGCCATCAAAACCCGATTGGAGAAAACGAACAGACAAATGAGGACTGTCTAGAACTTGGTGATGGAACATGGAATGGTGGAGAATTCCAATTCGCATTTGTTGTGAACGAGAATGCAAGAGAGGGAATCCGAAAATTTGCACAGATCTCTGGTATACAACCTGGAGACAAGATTATCGTTCGCAACCTTATCTCTGGAGAGGAGGAAGAAGGATTTGTAACCGAGAGAGGTAGATTCCGTGTCGGAATATCGGGAGATGCTCTTGACCCAGTGAGCAAGCGCGAACATGTCGGCCTAAAAGATGGGGATACAGAACCCCGCTGGTCTCAAAACAACGAAATTTTGGGAGATACCATACAAATAGAGATAAAGAGAGGCGACACACAACTCTTTCTTTTGAACACATTTGGACAAGATGTTGATTTCCAGGGTGTGATCTACCCGCAGGACAGTCCTCTGATCATTTTGCAAGAAGGACTCGGATACAAACGAAACACCTCTGATTTTGCTCGTTTTTTAGCCTTTGCACAATCGGCTCTTTCTCCCGCCGACCCTGGAGTTTGGGGCGCACATACATTTCTTGAACCACTCGATTATGATTATGATCCCAATGCCCGAGGAACACATGTACTGATGATGCCTACTGCTGGCGATCAAAATGTGCCTGTTAATACTGGAGTTGCCATGGGGCGAGTCAGCGGATTGTTGGGTTCATGGATTAGAGATCCCGATCAGTATCCTCCCGAGCAAGGATGGAGAGAGATCTTCTCGCCAGACGAACGATACGGGATCCCCATTGATGATCAATTGGTCAAAACCTATGTAATTGAGGGTGATGCAAACCTACAGCGCTTTGAAAATGCGGTAAACCCAAATGTTCTGTACGATATAGACAACGTTTCAGATGGAATGGCACAGTTTTCCTGTGGAGATTCGGACTGGTCGGCAATGAATGGAGAGCATGAATGTCCTGAAGAAGTTGAAGGGCAAGAGATCTTCTTCGATGTTCCCAATCCCGAAGAAGGAAAAGCACTAAGACAAAATAGAGAACGTTCAGACGGAACCTATGACGGCTTTCGAATACCGCTCTTGAGACCGGGAGGACAACACGGAATTTACAATGCGCAAGCATTTCGTGTATTCGACGCCGATGCCTATATGGTCAATTTCACTGTTCGTTATCTGGGATCTCGAGGGAGAGAAGTAGAGCACGAAGAGGGCTGTGATTGCTCTGCCAGCATAATTCCTCAACTATACAGAGGAGAAGACCCCCTCTA
>NYTD01000238.1 GCA_002683315.1 Deltaproteobacteria bacterium
CTGAGATACTTCAAATAGATAGCCATTCCCTCCCCCTCCTCGGTTTTGCGCTTGCTCCATACGACTATCGATCACCGTCACGCGCTTAGATGAAAGAATCTTTAATCCTCCAGACTGTAGATGCTGTGTCTGCTCTGGAGGGGCGAAAGAATGTATATTCTTCATCCAACAATCTTTGACGCCTTCAAATTCAATCACATGCGCTCGATCAAAGAGAAGAGCATCTGAAAAGTCAATCGAATTGGCCACTGCAAGATCTTGAATTCCGCATTCGGATATATAACCATCCTCGATACGTATACTTGCTAAGTCTCGTATCTTGGCACGGTATCGTGAGGGAACATCCAACAAAAGATGATCTCCGTTTATCTCTATGATCTCTCGCCGAAAAAAAGGCACCCATTGGTCGTTAAAAACCGTCCAATAATCAGACATACCGTGTTCTTCTACAAAATCAGAAGTAATCACCCACCCAAGAGAAACATCTTTTCCCTTTTCTAGTGCCTCTGACATTTCAACATGTACCCCACTGGAACGAGATTGCGCGTCTTGAAGAAGGAGTGCCTCTTGTCCTTGTACTATGGTTCCTGTAAATGTAATGGAACTTTGATCGGTCATCGATGTATTTTTGGTGAACCACAATCGACTCTTATCTGGCCCTTCTCCTGCAAGGATTGTATTCGAGCTGTCAATCGTCAAAAGTCCATCAATTCGATACAAACCTTGTGGAACCCATACAACACCACCATTTGATGCAGCCTCAATAGCACTGTGAAAAGCAGTCGTAGAATCTTCTTGCCCATTTGGATCGGCTCCATAATCAAGAACAGAAAAGAGAGAAGAAGTATCAAGAGAGGGAATCTCTTGTTCTCCATTTTGATACCCAGCATAAGAAAAATCATGGAGAAATCGACCGGCCTCATCTGTATAATCAGCAGTCCAATCTTCTGGATATAAACGAGAGTACCAACCACTGATGGGACTTTGTTCTACTGTTGAGCTATCATCCACATGTGCTATTCTACAGGAAATAAAAATCCAGATCATCATAACAATATATCTACTCCATTTTCAAACCGACATATACTTAGCAAGAGTAACATAAGCACTTCCAAGATACATTTCATCTTGTGCCCCTTCTCCACAAACCAAAGGCTCCAAAAGCTCTTGTCTCGTACACTCACAAGTGATACGCATTAACCTGGATTCCTCACATGAGCTGGATCGATACACTCATCTTTTGTGAGATGTATCCTCCTCAAATCTTATCGAGAGATCGCTCAAAGACAACGAAAGAACATTGACCTTTGTACACAGTCTAGTATACTAAACCATGTGTATGGAGGAGAAATGTTAATCTGGCTACAGACTGCATGTATATCAAATGAAGTGTTACAAAACGATTTCCCCAAGATATTAGAACCTTTAGAAGATATTCGAGTAGAAGTACCACAAGGAGATGATTTCCCCGAAGAGATCGTTCTTCTATCTGAAGACGGTCCTGATTATGCATCGGTTCATGCTCGAGGTTACCTACACCTATCTCTTGATAATGCTTGGACTGCACTACGAAACGATCTGGTCTATGTAAATCAACGAGATGTAAGCAACTATACCGTTACAGAAATGGATTCAGATGAATACGATTACATCTTTCTTGTCGATAATGAAGTCCAAGATATCATTCCTGTAGCGTTTACCAATGAATGGCGTCATGTTGGACATCAAAATCACAAAGAAGACGTGATCGATGTCGTTGTACGCTGGAGGAAAATTGAAGGCACTGATTTTATCCAACTATTGGAAGGCTCAGTTGAAATTATACCTGTAGAAGGAGAGGATGCTGTTGTAGAGATTCGCATCATTGAACATCTTAAGGCTACTCTTGATCAAGAAGCCAATGCGATTGAATTTGTTACTGACATGGCTGAACGATGGAAACTTGTTGGTCATGGTGAGTCCATACCAAACTATTGACACGAATAGAACGAGAAAAGCTTGTACATCTTTAATATCTTTTCAGTTCTACGTTTACGACATCCGAAGATATCTTATCGAACCCAAAGATATCCACTCCGTGAAGGATGATAGCCACATCCCCCTGAACCAGTGGGCACTACGGTTGCTGCTGCACCATTACATCCCGCATACGGATTACGATATGCTCGATAATCATAGTTTTCCCAAACATTTGGTCCACATGTGGTGCACGAAGAATTAGGACTGTTCATTGTGCTCGAAAAACTGTATCCACAAATGGGCTCTTCGAATGATGACCAACCTTGTCCAAAGGGTTGATTGCTTCGCTCACAATGGATACCACCAGAGCCTCCTTGAATATCTATCCATACTCGATCTGTCCAAAGCGCATCAATAAACACATCATCATATTTCTCACCGATTGTGGCGTGGGTGACGATATCATCTCCATCATCATCATACGCACCTGTATTGTAATGATTTTGATTGCTGGCTGAAATACTCGCGGCAAGAGTCCAACCACCACCATTATCTGTCATATTACAGTATACATCGACACCGATTCCAGTACCCATTGGATCGATGCTGTAATATCCGTCAGAAGCAGAGGAATCATTTTGCAAGATATCCAAGCAGTTGATTCCGTCGTAGCACTCAGAGGTAATGTCAGCATCATCAAAATCGATATCCCCATCACAATCATTATCCAAAGAATCGCATATTTCGGCTGCAGCAGGATTGATCGCGGTCTCCGCATCATCACAATCACCATCTAAGGAGACATAGTCTGCTGGTGCCTCGCATTGTGTTACCGTCTGTGAAGAATCTCCATAGCCATCCTCATCACCATCCAAATACCACGCAATCTCTCCAATAGAACCACTTTCGTTAATGTTCCCATTGCAATTATCATCATATGGGGTAGCACAAGTTTCTGTCGCCAAAGGATGAATGGCTCCATCATTATCATCACAGTCATCGGTGTTATCCGCGTATCCGACAGGCTGGTCACATTGGGTTTGTGTATCAGTATCCACACCAAAACCATCTCCATCGTTATCGAAGTACCATATAACCTCTCCAATGGCACCTGCATCATCGATCGTTCCATTACAGTCGTTGTCCAAACCATCACAAACCTCTAAACCAACTGGACTGGCTGCTGATGACAAATCATAGCAATCGTCGGCATTCGAAACAAAACCAGTTGGTGTTTCACACTGCACAAGAAATATATTTGAATTTCCATATGAATCCTCGTCAGCATCCAAATACCAAGTCTGTTCTCCTAGAGCACCGATTTCGTTGTTGATTCCATTGCAATTATCATCATAGTCTGTACTGCAGCTTTCTTGGGCTTGTGGCGAAACATTTCCGTTTGCGTCGTCGCAATCTTCATCGTTGTTACTATAGCCGACAGGCATTGCACACGAACTTAGTGTAGTCGAAGTACTCCCAAACCCATCCCCATCGTCATCAAGATACCAGATCGTTTCCCCAAAAGCTCCTTCTTCATCTGTCAAACCATCGCAGTCATTGTCGATGTCATCGCACAATTCGATCATCATCGGATTGGCGTATATCTCCAGATCGTCGCAATCTCCTGATGCCGTCACCTTATCTTCGGGTACGGTACATCCAAACTCTTGTGAAGCGTCATCTCCATACCCATCCCCATCAAAATCAGTATAAAAGATAAGCTCGACTCCTTCATCAATACTACCATCACAGTTGTTGTCGACACCATCACACGACTCATCTTCACTTGGTGATATGGACGGATCTGTATCATCACAGTCGCCGTCGATGAGAGATATACCCGGCTCCAATGCACATGCAGAAACAAGAAGATTGGCATCGCCAAACCCATCTTCATCGGCATCTGCAAAATACTCTTCAAAAAGCCCTCCATCGATCTCACCATCACAGTTATTGTCGATGCCGTCACAGATCTCCTCTGCTCCTGGATACACATCTGTCCTGAGATCATCACAGTCTGTATTGTCCTCAACAAATCCTTCGGGGATATCGCACGCTTCTATCGAAGTATCTGGATTCCCGTAGCCATCTTCATCGGCATCTGCATAGAACAGTAACAAGACCTCTTCATCAATATTACCATCACAATTGTTGTCTAATCCATCGCAGCTCTCTTCCGCCGCAGGAAAAATACTCGAATCTTGATCGTTACAATCTTCTTGGGCATCAAATCCATCTCCATCAAAATCTTCTACAATCGCTTCTGATCCCGTATCCAAGATTTTATCTCCTCCCCTACATGCGAGCAGAAGTATAATATTCATCATCATATGTTATCCCTTGTTGATGGCCCAAACTCTCTTATGGATTAACGATACATCAAAGGTGAATCAATCGATTTTTCATGAAAATGATATCAAATACGAATAGACATACACAGCCGTATGCTTTACTGTGGTTTTTTGATGCGGTGCTTTTTCTTGGACAGAGTCTGCTTGAAGTACCATAGCACTTTGCCATCCGCTTCAGATTTGGCCTGTATGAATCGTGGGTTTTTGCGCAGCTCTGGGGTCATAGACAATCGAAGTAATTTTGCGGCGGTTAGACGAATCAAATGAGAGCGATTATTCATCCAAGGAATGAACGATTCACTCGGGGTTTGCTCCAACCAATACATGGCCTCAAGTGCTGCGATGGTGATGTCTTCTTGAGGGTTCTCCGATATCAACCGAGTTCCACCACCCTGAAGATTTATCTTTGCCAGCTTGTGTTCATAAGGTGAGATAAGCCCAGAATGATATCGACCATGTAACGTCGCATTTGTTGCAGTCACCGCATCTACATGCGTAGGATTATTCCATACCTCAATAATATTTTCTACGGAAGCATTTCCATCAGCACTCAGTATCCTCGCCGCTTCCATGGCATAGCCTGTACGCATAGCCGCTCCCAAAAGACCGTTCATATCGGCTGGACTGTACTCTAGAGAGCCTCGTCCAAAATATACTGATATGCCAAACTGAGCAGTCAGATCTTTCAATAGGGAAACTTTCACTTTTTCTGGAACATTAAAAATATTTTTTTGAGCTTCGTCGAGCATTTTTGCATGACTTTCTTGAATTTCTTCCATTGATTTGTTTGCTAATGCAAAATTATCTTTGAATACGTCATCTTTTCTGCGACCAATGTGGGTAAAGCAATTCATCGCATAGAAGCCGGAATGAGAACAATGGAGGAATCCAGCCATTATATTTCCAGCAGAGGCAAGTTCTTCACCCAGACGAAAATGACATTCTTCATTCCAAACTTTCGATTTGATCTTGCTACAGATATCTGCTCCAATACTCTCTTCATTGATTGCACCAAAATCAGATGCTGCTTGAACCCTACAGGTGATCTGCAGCTCTTCAATTTCCTCCTTCTCACATCTTTTGAGAAGGAGATATGGATCGGTAGGCCAAGGAGACAGCAAATCTGGAGATTCCGTTTGAGCGCAAGAGAAAAATAAGAAAAAAATCATTTGTGCCGAGGTGCGCTTAAATGTGGCCGTTCAATTACTTTTTGGCACTTTTCTTTGGCGCCATATGTTTGTACTTTTGTACAAAGAATCTTGGAATATTGTGGATTTTGAACTGCCAGTTGTATTAACAAAATCTCTTTTTTTATTGGATCGGAAATATTGTTTAGCTGCGCATCAAACTCATTCCAATTTCCCAAAAGAGGAGTCCAATCGTCAATGGACTCTCTCTCTTGCTGACATCCGATTAAAAATATTAGGAGGAGGACATAAAAGGACATCGTAAAATCTATCTTTGGAAATATATAGTTGAAAGTTATCACTGAATAAAGACAGAACGTTAAGCCCTTCTTTTCCACATCATACTGTCATTCTCAAACAACTATCACAATTAGCCCCGCATCTCCACCTGAATAGGCAATTTGCTGCGTAGTTCTTTCAAGAACGTGAGTAGTATAAATCGATTACAACTATGCTTTTCACGCAAAAATGAAACGACCACCTCATCTCGTTTTTCATTGTATACAATATCCATATTGAGAAAATTAAAACCAGAACAACCACGTTCATCATACAGATAGTCAATCCAATCGTCCAAAAAAGCCATTTCCTCAGGACAAAGAAGCAATACGTTCCAACAAATCAGAACATCTTCATTTTTAATGAGCGCCGAAATATACTTCGCTTTTTCGATAAAATCACTCAACATGACTCCATCCATCTCGAATACCAAAAACGAATCTCTCTACGCTAAATTTCATCTGAAGCATCTATAAGAGCATCTTCTATGCGATTGAGGGTATTGCCAGATCCTGCAGTATTCATCAAAATAACAAAACCCAATCCATCATCACGAAACCCGACCCGAGTGGAGACTCCACGATCACTTCCCCCGTGACCAAAATAACGAACCTCATCTGACATCCATGAATACCATACCAAACCTTGTCTTTCATCCAATTGAGGGTACTGGATTCTCTTCATTTCCGACACTCCTGAAGGAGACAAAATTTCAATA
>NYTD01000239.1 GCA_002683315.1 Deltaproteobacteria bacterium
AAACTATCTGATGAGAGGAAAAGGAAGTTGAACTCGATTCGCTTCATGTGGGATAGGTGGTAGAAATGGAAGTTTTGGTAAGCCAGAAAATATCACCAAAAACGGCAAGCCGGGAGAGAGACCTCATTTTGCATTTGCAGAAAATGGGATTGATTATATTACGTGGTTTCACAAAGAGCGTGGTCAGCCCAAAGCGGTATATGTCCGATCTGGTAGCCCAGGCACATGGGGAGGTATCGTCGAGCCATCCAAAGGATATGGAGGTTATCATTTTGATCCGGATATTGCGATCAATCATGAAGGTGAATTGTGTCTTGTGTGGGGTTGGGATGCTGGTTCTGATGCGGAACTCGTGTATAGCATCAATCAAGGAGGGAAGTGGAGTGCTCCTCAAAAAGTTGCAGACATAGATTGGGGCAAACCCGGTCTTCCTTCGATTGAGGTAGATATGGCCGGAAACTTTCATGTGGTCTGGAATCAAGGAGTACGTGGAAAGAACGAGATTTACTATGCGCGATTGGAGAATCCAAAATGATCATTTTATATCTGTCTTGTTTTTCGTCAGAGTCTGACACAAAGAGTGCAGCATCTAATGTGCAAAAACCACTTCATCCTCCACCAAAAGGAGGCCATCATCCCCACGGAGGTCATCATTCCCAAGGAGGCCATCATCCACAGGGCGGACAAAAGATGGGACAGAAGAAGTCTTTTTCTGTTGATCCTACATACTCATGGGTAGGAGTGGCATCAAAAGAGCCCAAATCGATTGTGTTGATTTCATTGGACACGGTTCGCGCTGATAGACTGAGTGTGTACGGTGGTCGAGCTCAAACCCCTAATATTCAAAAGACGGCAGATGGGGGAGCATTGTGCACACAAGCTGTGACGCATTTTCCCGAGACTGCCCTGTCCCATTGGTCAATGATGAGTGGGGTTATGCCTCTTGTTCACGGGAATGTTCCTGGAAATGGAGGATCGATATACAAAGGCCCTACGCTCGCCGAAATAAGTAAAAAACACGGGTATCAAACGGCTGCTTTTATTGGTGGGGTTACGTTGACTGACTCGGCATCGGGGCTATCTCGTGGCTTTGATGTCTATGATGATCAGTTTACATTCTCGCACGAAGATATGAGCCGAAAAGGTGCCGAGGTAACCAATCGAGCTGTTCGATGGATTCAAAAGCAAAAACAGAGCAACCGACCATATTTTGCGTTTGTACATTATTTCGATGCACATTTTCCATACACTCCTCCAGCCCCTTGGGATACGGCTTATGATGCAAATTATACTGGAAGTATCGATGGAACCGATACGATTTTGGGTCCATATCGAGATGGAAAAAAGAAGCCGAGTACAAGAGATGTAGAGCATGTTCTTGCACTATATGATGGGGAAATAAGCGCACTGGATGCAACCATTGCTCCGTTGCTCAATATTCTTGACAAAGATACTGTGGTGGCAATTACTTCGGATCATGGAGAGTCTTTTGAGCACGGGTATTATTTCAATCATCGTGCAGGACTTTGGGACTCTGTCATGCATATTCCTTTGGTCATTCGGGGTCCCGGTGTAGATTCGAAAACAGTGATTGAACGTCAAGTAGGGTTGGTTGATGTGACGCCAACACTGTTGGCGTTGGCGGGACTAAGAAGCGATTCGCGTATGCAAGGGAGTAACATTTTTTCCGGAACGACAAGCGAAATGTATTTTGCGAACACCGATCCTTGGATGCCAAACCCTCAATTTGCAGCGCGTACACGTACATGGAAATGGATTGCACAAGAAAATTCAGATCTGGTATACAATATTGACATAGACCCACAAGAGTCAAAAGATAAGAAAGATATTCCTAAGGAGCTCCAAAACTCGAAAAAAAAGGCAGCGACGTTACTTGAATCGTTGTCCGAACATCAGGTGTCTTCACCGAGACCACGAACCATAAGTGATGAAGAATGCGCCAGATTGCAACTTCTTGGGTACGTGCAATGTCAATAAGAGTTACTTCTTGAGGATATCTTCAACGAAAGAATTCAGCGCTTGTGCCATAAGTTCATTTCCCTTTGGATTGGGATGGCATTGATCATAGTACAATTTTTTTTCTTGGTGCTGTCTCATAAAGGGTAAAAAATCCAGTACAGGAATGCTCTCTTCTTGTGCAAGTTTTTGCATGAGAATTTGTGGTTCGCGGTGCGTATGCTCAGCATATACTTGATAAGCAACAGGGAGAATGGTTATGGCGATTGGGATATTGTTTTGATTTGTATGGGCGTGGATTTTTTGGAGTAGAGGACGAATGGTATCAATGCTGTTTTGATTCCAGCCGGCACCCCAATCGTATTGTGCAGCGTGCACCAGTTTCTGAAAATCATCTGCATCGTGTTTCCAATTCAGTTTGGATTGCAGTGATGTCCATGCAAAACGCTGAGCCCCTTCCTCCTTGACCCACTGATAGAGTCGGATTCGTTTGTATAAGAATTCGGCCAGACGTATATTTCTTCGCAGCCAACCGCGTTGTGATATTTCTTGTGGAAACCCCCATGGTGGACGAGCATCGTTGAGATAGAGATTGATAATAACCAAGTCGGGTTGTGTGGCATCATACTGTTCAAAATAAATATCGGTGATTTCTTGCATACCAATATCGCCGACACCTGCATTGACTACGCGGATGGGTTTCTTTTGAGGATGTTGTATTGCAGAAAGAGAGGCATGAAACAGTTCATTTTCGAAAAGATAGTCTCCCCATGTGATTGAATCTCCGAGCATTAAAATTCGATATTCATCCTTCTTCTCTTTTGGTATCTTCGGACCTCTTAGTCCTAGTTCATTGATACGAATGGGAATATCTCGATGTCCAAGGTTGTGATTTTTGATTACCACTTCTGCATTGGGTATGAGGCGTTTTCCTTTTGGGGTGTGCTGAATCAAAAACTCAGGATTGCTCTCTAGGAGAAATCTTCCGCTTTGTTTTTCACTGATGATTTGTGTTTCTTGGGCACGAAGATATACTTCAGCGCAAAAAAAACTTAGCAGAAATATCAGCGAGGGAACAATCCAAAAGAAGTGTCTTTTATTCATGGAGCCGGTTCGTCAGGGATTGGACGAACGATACGAAATCCAAGGTTACCCAAGTGACGTCCTTTTTTATGATAAATCCTTTTATTGGTTCTATTATACGTACCGCTTGAGTGCCAGCATCCTCCTTTTGTTATGTATGTATCCTCTGTGATTGCAGTGGTTGCCTCGCGGACATTTCCAGCCATATCATATGCGTCATACGGGCTGCAATCTACGGGATAATGTCCGATTGGAGAAGGCCCATGAATGAACTCTTTTGATGTACTGCAATGTGACCACGTATTAAAGAAGATATTTCCCCACGGAAAGATTCTCCCATCAACGCCTCGTGCAGCTTTCTCCCATTGTTCCTCGGAAGGAAGAGAATAGGGTAGTTGGGTTTGCTCGGCATAGACCGCAATGGCTCTACATTTTTTGTCGTAGGATAGGCATATCGCAGGCCAGTCGATATCCCATAGATCTCCATCAAGATCTTCTTGTATGACAAAGTGTCCATATTCATCACGACCATAGCAATTGAACATACTTCCATCTTGAACAGGGATCATGGGTTGGATGGCTTCTACATCTGGGATTCCATCATCGTATGCGTGATCCAAGAGAGCGATATACTGACGGTTTGAAAAGGGGTATTTTCCGATAATGTATCCATCTAACCATTGGACTTCCATTTTTTGCTCTTTGATGGTATTGTCTCCTCCATATTGAAAATATCCTGCGGGGATATAGCACTCATCTGGTAGGATACTTCCTTTGGGTGGAAGCCAAATTGGATAAGGAGAGTCCGAATTGGGTGGTATACCATCCCAGTGTTTGAGGCGAGTAATTTCGATTGGATACAGCACATCTTCATAGCCTTCTTTCATAATCCGAAGACGATATGAGCCCATTGGGATAGGGACTTTATGTAAAGGTGTTGTGCCAAGATTATTTCGAGATACGGGTATCAGGCGCCGATTTTGTTGTACATATTCTTCAAGAACCACATTCGCACCAGAAGGTTTTGTATGAAGAGAAAGAAATCCATGACCGACAATGTACGTTTGGAGTTTACTTTTTTCAAGATGACGTGAAGGCAAAGCGTATGTATGTTTTTCCAGAGCCTCCAAGACTCGTTCCTTCTCGTGTGCATGCATTGGGTCTTGATGGGCTCGAAAATAAAAAAGAGCAAGTGCGAGGTTTGTTTTTGGATGATCGGGGCAATGATTGAGGGCACTGAGCAGAATTTGTTCGGCTTGTCGCCATTTTTTTGCCCCTTCTTTTCGTTTATGATTGAGGCGTTCTTCTTGGTTCCATATAGGATAGAATATATCTTCGGGAGTATGAGAAGGGATTTCCTCTATTTTTGTTTGTATGAGTTGGTACTGATGGTCAAGATTGACTAGGAGTGACTGTGATTCTTTTTCATGAGAAAGACCTTCTTGAATGAGTCGGAATGCCACTTCTTCTTTTTGTGAGCCGTCCAGCCATCTTTGTAGAGCACTTGCGATTTCTTGTCCGTCTTGAAATCTATCTTTGGGGTTAAACGAAAGGGCTTTTTTACAGATTTTAACCAAAGCAGAGGGCAGATCATGCTCATTTTTATCTGAGGGAAAAGGAAGCAATTCGCCGTGTTGAACTCTTTCCAATAGTTTATTGATGGATAATTTGGGGTACGGGTATGCACCAAGAATAATTTGATATAAGATGATGCCCAGTGCATAGACATCACTTGTAGGTTGAAGTTCTTCATTGAATCCATTGGCTTGTTCTGGAGACATATACAGTGGGGTTCCCGTGATATCATCATTGAAGCTATGTGCATTGCTAATGAGATAAACAGGATCATCCTCAATCTTTTTCATATGGATCAATCGTGCGATCCCCCAATCGACAAGCCATACTTCACCATATGAGCCGATCATAATATTTGAAGGTTTGATGTCGCAATGGACCACTCCTCTGTTATGCGCATATCCCACGGCTTCACAAACCCGTAAAAGGGACTGGATGAGTATAATTCGACTTTCTGTAGGAGAATCTCTATGTCCGAGATGAGACTTAAGAGAGACGCCGCGCACTTCTCGCATTGTGAAGTACATATGGCCACTGGGAAGAATTCCCATTTCATGAACAGATACAATACCAGGATGTTGGAGCTGTGCTTCTATTTGCGCTTCTTCTAAAAACCGAGTTTTTTCGATGGGGTTTTGTAGATGATGTGTATGCAATACCTTCATTGCGATGCTTCGATTGAGGATAAGGTCTCGAACACGTAAAACGTGGCCCATTCCTCCAGATCCAAGAAGTCCAAGGAATTCGTATCGGTCAGGAGGTAGGTTTATATTTAGCTCTGATTCTGAACCTTGTGGTGCTTCGTGTTGGGTTTCATCAAGACGAATCCCTCCTTTCTGGAGACGAATTGTACGATCTTTGGCAGATATAATGATTGTTTTATCGTTATCGAACATGGAGAAGAAAGGGGAAGATAGTGTTCAATATATAATATCATTGATTTTTGTAAAAAGGTATGATGACAATCTCTTTTTCATTTTTCATAGATCGGTTATGTGGGCGACTGTCTGCATTCAAGAGTGAACCATGAATCGTCTATCTGTTGTACGAAAATTTCTTTTGTGGTGGTTTTCACCACCCAATAGTCCTTGGGTATGTGTCAACCTTTCTGTCGATTTTTCCAGCGCACAACAATATTTGGATTGCCTCGCTCAGCAAGAAGGTCCAAAAGTATCCATACATCATCTAATATGTGCTTCGATCGCGAAAGGGTTGTGTGCTGTTCCACAAGCGAACGCTCGTGTTGTGGGTGGAACAATCATACCACAAGAGAAGATCGGTATCGCGATGCCGGTCAATTTGATAGGACACAAAGGAGAAGAGAAAAAAGAATTAAGCGTACTCCTTTTCGAAGACATAGGAGCCAAAAGTCTGCGTGATTTGGCTCAAGAGGGGAGAGGTCGGGTACACAAAGAACGTTCAGGAAAAATGACCAATCCATTTCTCAAGAATCTCTTAAGATTGATAGAAGGACTCCCTCCAGGAGCTGTCGCCAAAGGATTGAGTGCATTTGATACCTTGATGAATCGACCTCGTTTTGCAAAGATGGTGTATGACCAATTTCCTGTGACGACAGCATTGAGTAATCCTGGAGCAGCTCTGCCATCAGATGTCGATGGTGTCTTGTTTCGATCGTGCTCAGTACAAATACCCAATCGTTTAATCTCGGTAGGGACATTTTTTGCAGCATCTGCAGTACAAAACGAAGTGATTCCCATTCAAAATGAACCCCAGATTCGTCCCATGCTTCCACTTATGCTGCTGTTCGATCATCGTTTGATTGATGGTATGAAGGCCAGTGCTTTGCTTTTGGAAGTGACACGTTGTATTCAAGATCCTCAAAGTGTATTTGGAGTCAACGGGCAATTGCCTCCGAAAGCATCTTCTTGATGGTAGGTATTCGTTCTTTATCGTAGGCCGATTGGATTCTCTTCTTATGTTTCTCTGTTAGATCTCTCCAACCGAGCGCGTTGGCAGCGGATTTTCGTACAGACTCCTCATCTCTTCGAAGTAGATGAATGAGTGCATTTGGGTCTTCTTGTACTCTATATCTTAGGAATGACTCAATACAGATAAGTGCTTCTCGTTCTGAGATATCACTTTTTTTGGCCCATCTTAGGCAAAAGTCAGAGAGTTTGGTTTCACATTCCATAAGAGCCGTTTTGCTCTCTTTGACATTTTTTCCTTGGCGTATTGCATCAAATGTTTTGGAAGGATTACTACAAATACCACTTGTTGGTTCTTCTTTAGATAAACTGGTCGATGTTGTTTCATCTTCCAGTGGAGGAAGTTGTGATTCTTCAAGAATCCAGTATACCATGCCGTTTTTATGTTCTTGAGGTGCTCCAAAAGCAGGTGTGAGCGCTTTGAGATATTTTTTACTTAGGTCAAAGTCAAGTTCTGGGTGAAGAACGATTAGTCCATATGTTTGCTTCATATGTTCAACGAGCATCCCTTTGGGGACACGAGGTTCCTCAGAAAAACCATCGGAACCAATAAAATTGGTGAATGTTTTGGGATCTTTTGCAGATCCAAGTCGAACATCAGGGGTGTAGGGAATGGGACGTTCGTGACGTGTTTGGAACCAAAAATACCGAGAGGTTTTCATGGATGTTCCTACTTCCGCGGGCAGATCAAGTACCGATCGAGAGTCAGCATGGTCATATACGCTGGAGATTTGTGCTGTAGACGTTTGTAGTGGCCATTGAGCTGCAGAAGCAAAGAGGGTCTCACTTAAGATCGCAGATGTGATGATGATTGGAACAAGAGGGTGGGGGGTATACCTGAGGATCTTATATGCTCCAAGACCAGCAAAAGCACAAAATAGGGCTTGTGCACAGATAGAGAGTCTTAGTGGGTGTGTGATGGCTATTTGAGGTAGTGCTTGTCTAAGCCAGTCAAAGGGTAAGGATAATAGTTGTCCATCGGCCATTCGGACCCACTCTCCATCATGCCAAAGATAAGAACCCATACCAAGAACAAGGGAGAATACAGCAAGGATTGTCAGTCCTCGAATTTTTTTTATGGTGAAGATGGCAAAGAGGCTTAGCGCAATGATGGACCATCGTAGATAGCCGGTATGAATAAAGGGTTCTCCATACTCTTTGAGAAGGTTTACCGATTGAAAATCTCCAGCAGTGAAAAAGATACTTGGATCGACTGCATTATGCCTTAGAAGTTGGTCATGGAGAGAGACATCTCGAATAACAAGTCGATCATCTTTGTGAATAGAAGTCCAAAAACTATATCCGTGAGGAAAAAAGACAACAAGTGCAGTACAGACAGAAGTGAAGGCTCCAATCAGATATCGACCAATGAATCGCCCCGTGTAGATTCGTTTGATAAGAGTGCCTAAGAACAGTGGGAACAATACAAGAGCACAAGCAAGACCATAATAAAATGTAGCAGAACTGGCTAGTCCTTGCATCAATCCAAGAAGTATCCAGTCTCGGAAACGATTTGTTTTCAAGACACGAACAGCAGCCCAAAAAGCAAATGGAATCCATTCAATAGCACATACTTCTGAGATTCCGTTGTTTAGCTCACATAGTAAAAATGGAGTACTCGCATATGCCAATCCTGCAATCCATGTATGGATACCATTCAGAGATAAACTTTGTGTGAGCATTTGAGCACCAAGTGCTGACAAAGCAATTCGAATGATAAGAATGGCATTGTAGGCAATGGCTGGTCCAAAAAAATGTGTGATGGGCAACGCAAAAAAGGCTCCAGGGGTATCGATAAAATAGAGACTTCCACCATTGGGGGCACCAACAAGAGTTGTATCCAATGGAAAATGTAGATCCATTATATTTTGATATACGTACCAGTAGCCCCATGCATGATTCCAAACATCTATTTTGGGATCGCCCAACAAAATATCTGAGGAAAAAGCAACAGGCCAGCAGAGCAAGCTCGCAAAGAGAAGCCACACGCATAGCCGAAAGAGGAACAAGCTCAGTTCCCTTCGCCTTCAACAGGTTCGCCGTTTTTTTTGCCGGCTGGATTATCTACTCTTGAAAACCATGGAAGAGTTTCCATCCATGAATCATCATTAACGAGTGTATATTCCAAAGAGATGTCTTCGGAACCGAGTGTGATGGGTTCTTTGCTTCCAGCAAAGAGATCATCCTTTGTTGGTCCATTGGCACCGACATCTGCGGTAATGATGACCCAGACTGGGTTGGGGAAATTGCTGGGAGCCTGAAGTTGAGTTTGTTCGGAGGTCGCTTTTTCGATATGTACAACCTTGGGTGCCAAGCGTCCAGATCCTTCTTGTGCAATGATAAATTCCATGTTGTAGCTATCTGCTCCTGTGACTTTGATGTCAAGGGTGATGGAATTGCCTGCTTCGATTAGCTGATCGAAAGCAGGAGGATCCTCATAGATAGGAAGAACATCTTGTGCCGCAGTTGGATTTTGCGCCATGTTTGGATCATCTATATTTTGAATCATATCTTGGGGCATTCCAGAAGAATTGGAGTCGTTGGCTACACCACCCTCAAGTCCTTCTTGAGGCTGCATGGTACCTTGGCCCATTTCTCCTTGCCCTTGCATATTGCCTTGCCCTTGCCCTTGCCCTTGCCCTTGCATGTTGCCTTGTCCTTGCATATCCCCTTGTTGTCCTTGAGCATTGCCTTGTCCATTGGGCTTTTGTCCTCCATTTGCTGGAGGCATATTATTTCCTTGTTTGGGAAGTTGCTGTTCTTGTACGTCTTGAACATCGGTGGGTGCAACTGGGCATCCCATAAGGATGGTGATTGGAATGAGTCTCCACATATTGATCTCCATAGATGTGTTGATTTAGTATGTTGTGCTGGCACTGTCCAACATAGATTTATTGATGAGTGGTTAGATACGATGGATTTTTCTCGAGAAAGTCAGCAATAGCTTGCGCCATGATGAGTGTTCCGGTTCTGCTGGGGTGCATATTGTCGATAAAGAGTTGATTGGGTTCTCCTTTGTAGGAGGCAAACACATCAGGAAAAGAAATAATTGGGATATTATGTTCTTTTGCCCATTTTTTTTGTGCATCGCGATAAGGGAACCAAGGAAGAACATGATCTTTTGTTGGTTTGGGCATGGGTACATTCCAGATACCCACATCCCATTCTTGAGCGAGAGGAGCAAGGAGTATCTGAGCCCCTCTTTTTTGGGCTTTCTTTTGGATAATATCTAGATTTTCTAGATATTGTGGAATCGGTACGCGGGAAAGAGCAAGGGTTTCATTCAGTTCTTCCAATCGAACTGCAGCATTGGCTCCTGTTGGGATTCCTGGCATGAGAACGCGATTTGGATTTTGGTTTAGTGTTGCTTGATAATATACCCAGTGCATTTTTGCAGCACAATATAAGCGAGACTGTTGGAGTAATTTTTCTGTAGTGCTCGGATTGGGGCGCGTTAGTAAGAAAGCTTGCCGATCTTGGAATGCATCAATATTACAGTCACTGAAGATATTCGATATAATCACCAGATCAGGATTATAGCTCCAGCCAACTTTATCGAGTAGGCGAATGCTTTGTTCTGTGGAGTATCCAGGGACCCCCATGTTGATGACTTCGACGCTTTTTTGAAATCGTTTTTTTAGCTCTTTTTCCAAAAAAACAGCGTATGTTTCATGATCTCGAACGCCCCATCCATAAATACTGGAGTCTCCTGTGAGCAAAACACGGATTTCTCCGCTGCGTTTTTTTTGTGTAGGGAGAAGAGAGTCTCGAAGTCCGACGGCATTGATGCGTGTGGTATCATTATTGGTTTTAAAGATGGTATTGGGTTCAAGTTTCCACAGAAGGTCAGGATCTCCGATCATCGTTTTCCAATCTCCAGCCTGAGGTTCTACCGGTAGACAATCAATAGAACCGGCAGCACGAACGGACATTTCTACCAATAAGAAGAGGCATAATAATGGAGCAAAGGCAAAGAGTAATTTCTTTTTGAACGGTATGTTTTTCATTATTTTGGCGGTGCCATAAGCGTGATGGTTATTTTGCTTGTGTCTTTTGGAGCAGAAATGGGATTTTGTTTTGCTTGGCCAAATCCTCCCGAACCAGAAGCTGAGATATAATTGTCTTTATTGGCTCCAGTCCCTGCATCGAGAGCAGCAGAGAGAATATATGAATAGTTTTTGGGAACGGAAATAGAAAAAGATTGTTGTTTTTGGTTGTTTGGAACCAATCGTGTTTCTGCAACAGGAGAGCGCCCTGGAGCAAGCATTCCATTGGGATCAGCATCGCTTGCATCAAAAGCAGTCACATACATGGCACGACCCTTTAGCATGGGAGCTCCATAGATGGTTCCAGATAGTGTAACCATTTCCAGCGGTGCTACAGTATCTTGTACACCAGACCCAAAGGTTCGAGCGCATCGAAAACCCGAGGCGGAACCCATCACCAAATCATGGAACCGGTTTGCTGCTCGCATATTGGTGGAAAAAGTATTCCAACTTCCACCTCGTAACACATGGATATTTCCTTGTGATGGACCAGTAGGATCTTGTGGGCGTTCTGTATTGTAGGTTTCAGGATGCCATGCATCCAATACAAATTCCCATACATTTCCAGAGAGGTGAAGATGTCCGTATGGACCAGATCCATTCGGTAGAGAATCAACTTTTTTTGTGTCCGAGACACAGAGTTTGGGCATTCCCTTTGTAGATAGTTGATGATTTGCTCGTTCACAAGTCGGTTCATCGAATCCCCAAGGATAGGGTCTAAGATCTTTTTTGTCGCATACTGAGGAATCTGAGCCCAGTTCGCATCCTCCTCTCGCTGCTTTTTCCCATTGTGCTTCAGTGGGAAGAGTTTTGCCTTGTGCAGTGCAGTAGTCTCGAGCCTCAATCCACGTAACTCCTTCAGCTGGATATTCAGCTCGGCCCACTTCTAGATTTCCATCTTTCATGTTTCGAACATCAGAACCTTGTGGAATACGCTGTTCTTTTTGAAGCCATTGAAACCATTCTCCAGCAGATACTTCCGTTCGATCAAGGCAATATCCGTTTAAAAAGATCGTATGTACGGGATCTTCATCTGAACCTGCATGAGAGGAGATGGATCCCATAATAAAAGGTCCAGGAGGAATCCATATTTCTGTTTTGGGTGTTACGCTGGGATCATTATCATCGCAGTCAACCTTTGCTGGAGACTCCAAAGGACAATCTTCTGCTCGTACAAAACCATCTCCATCATCATCACGACAAAATTTTTGTATCGATTGTGTGGGTACATTGACCGATGTAAATCGATCGCTCCAACTGGAAGATAGATCTTCTGCCGGAGTAGAACTAGGGAGAAAACCTCCTTTTGGAGGAAGGTGTTGTCCTTTGTTTGGCGGATGTTTTCCAGGTTGGAATCGATTGTTTCCTTGTGGAGGATTGCCCTTTTGATTGGTTATCAAAGGAGTTTTTTTGGCGGTATTGTTTTGTGTGTTGGTTTTTGTCTCTTGTGAACAAGCAAACCAAGTAAGAAAAAAGATCATAAGAATTATCGATGAAAGAGAAGTCTTGGTATCTGTATCACAATCCATATCTCAGAGGTATGAAAGAGACAAGGGTTTCAAGGTTTGTGACCAAAAGGAAAATATCTATAAAAAATTACAGCATGAACAAAAAAACAAGTAATAATATACTCATGAGTAGGAGAATCATATGAAACCGATTGCATACACTTTAAGCTATATTTTTCCGGTATTGGCTGTTTTGACAATGTTTACTGGAGGATGGAGTTTGGTCCTGGTACCTCTTTTTACTTTTGGTTTGGTGCCTTTGATCGAGGTCTTTGTTTCGGGTTCTCAAGAAAATTTTACAAAAGAGGAAGAGAGCAATCGTTTTGAAAATTCTCTTTTTGATTGGTTGCTCTATCTTCTTGTTCCGATTCAAGTTGGAGTAGTTGGATGTATGATCGCCATGGTATCGACGGGTCATCTTCAAGGATGGGAAATTCTAGGAGCGATTGTTTCCGTGGGTATTTGTTGTGGTTCTTTTGGTATCAATGTGGCTCATGAGCTTGGGCATCGTAATACAAAACACGAGCAATGGATGGCACAGATCCTACTTTGGACTTCTTTGTACATGCATTTCTTTATTGAGCACAATAAGGGACATCATGCAAAAGTAGCCACACCAGACGATCCTGCTTCTTCTCGTAAAAATCAATGGCTGTATGCATTTTGGTGTCAATCTGTTGTTGGAGGATGGATGTCTGCATGGAAGATAGAAGCTCGTCGTCTTCGTAAGCATCGTCACCCTTCTCTTCGTCTCGATAATCAAATGCTTCAGTTTCAAGTGATACAGTTGTGTACACTGGTGGGTATCGCTTGGTTTGCAGGTGCAGCAGCGTGCTTTGCATTTATCGGTTCAGCAACGTTTGGGTTCCTTTTGCTTGAAACCGTTAATTATGTTGAGCACTACGGTTTGGCTCGAGATCAAAAGGCGAATGGAAGATATGAGCGTGTACGTCCACATCACTCTTGGAATGCGAATCATCCTTTGGGACGTCTACTTCTTTTTGAATTGACACGTCACTCTGATCATCATGCATATCCCGGGCGTAAATATCCAACGTTACGTCACTTTGATTATTCTCCCCAGCTTCCCACCGGGTATCCCGGAATGATTTTACTCGCACTGTGTCCACCTTTATTCTTTGCTGTAATGAACCCTTGTCTTGAACGAGAAGAAAAAAGAATGGAAGAATTTGCTGCATAGATACAGTCTTTGTATATGATGTGTGACAATCATCCCCTTTGTTTTGCAAGGGGGATTTTTTTGCGATAAGTGCTATTGAACTTTTTGAAAAGATACAAATCAAGAGATATACTTATTTAAGGAGTACATCATGGCTGACAATACAGAGCAATGGGAAGACAACATAGGTGGATTTGCGGTTGTAGCTGGGAAAAAGATTTCATTTTATGTAGATCGAGAATGCATCCTTTGTTCGGTTTGTTCCGATGCGGCACCCAATAATTTTCGTATCAGTGATGAAGAAGATCATGATATCTGCTACAAGCAGCCCGAAAACGAAGAAGAGATAGAGCAGTGCTATGAAGCATTGGAAAACTGTCCGGTAGAAGCGATTGGAGATGATGGACGTCAACTATAAAAATAAAAGTCTAGTTTGTACTGAGAGCTCCTATTGGAGCTTCTTTATTATTGGCACCATGTCTTTAGGCATTGAAAAGGTTGCTCAATGATATTCATGAATTCTTCTTCATATATTTCAGGATGAGATTTATACAATGATTTGAGCTTTCCTTTTGGCTGCGTGTTGATTTCTATGAGCCAAGGATTCCAGTGTGCATCAATCACAAAATCAATCCCAAGTTCCACAATCCATTCTCCATTTGGAAGTTCCGCAAGATATTGAGCTGCTTTTACGCTCTGTTTATGGATGTTTTGTATTGTTTTTGAAAGAAGTAGTTCTTTTGCTGGAATGGCTTTTGCTCCCCTTGTGACGTTGACCACAGGATCTGTTTTGGAACATCGTACAACGGTCGTTCGGGGTATCCAAGAATAATCGGTGTCTCTTTGTATAAGCTGTCGAATTGAAATCCCAGCCCAGTCTTTAGGAGGTTTAATCCACTGCTGCAGTAATGTTTCGTCTTCTCCACATACACTGGGAAGTGTGGAAGGAGGAGGTTTGTCAACGACAGCAACCCCTACCCCATAGGAGCCAAATCTTGGTTTTGCAATAGCACATGAATCATTCTGGTTCAAAAATGAAGCAAATGAAGTGCGTGTTATGTGCGGCATCGCGATGCCTTTTTGTGTCAGGTATTGCTGTAGGTTCCATTTGTCTTTACACAATAGAGCTATATTTTTGGGGTTTGCAACGGGAATCGGGACATCTATATTCAAGGGGTATTGCTCTTTCATCTTTTGAAAGGGGAACCTATCATATAGTGCAAAAACTTGTTGATTCTCTAAAAAAACTCTTTGTCTACTATCGATGTAAAGTTTTGATCCAAAAATAAGTGGAGATGTCGACATCATCATTGGACGATGAGCATTTTTTCGTGTAGGATGGTGTGTTGATACAAGAATACCAATGGGTAGATTTGTCATAATAAAATGATTTTGTGTGTGTTGTTTACGTGAGGATTGTGTATCATAAGGGTATGCTCTATATTTCTATGATATATGATTTGACGACTTGGTGCGTAAAAGAGCTCTTTTGCGAATAACTACTCCCTCTTTCTTTTGCCAACTTGGAGTGTACACGTGTCGAAAAATCAAACGTTTGCTTTCTTTTCAACAGATGAGCTGATTGCCTCTAATACAAGTCCAAATCACACGATCTCTTTGTCTTTTCCTATTTCAGAGGTTTCGGAACAAGATGTATCTGTTGATGATTCACTTTCAATCTTGGGAAATCTTGGTGAAGGTGGAATGGGAGAGGTTCTTTTGGTTAGAGAAGCATGTCCTCGTAGAGAAGTCGCACTGAAAATCGCAAAAGATAAGCAGCTACATTATATGCGAGCAATCAAACATGAAGCGATGATTATGGGAAGTCTTGAGCACCCCAATATCATTCCCGTGCACCGTGTTATGGATTCTGATGAGCATGGTCTTTGCATGCTCATGAAAAAGGTAGATGGTAAGTCACTTGATGAGTATAGTGATTCCTTTGGTGACCTGGAATGGATTCGTTCGGGAATCCAAATACTCATTCAGGTTTGTTATGCCCTTGAATATGCGCATAACCAAGGGATTATACATCGAGATATTAAGCCAGAGAATATCATGACAGGTGCTTTTGGTGAGGTTTATCTGCTTGATTGGGGCACTGCCTTGGATATGTCTTCTCTTCATACTGCGCAAAAGGCTATATTGGGCACACCTGCGTATATGGCTCCAGAGATGCTGACAGGAAATCCGACTTTGATTAATTCCTATACGGATGTATATCTAATCGGGGCTACATTGCACGAACTGTTAACAGGAACAAAAAGACATTCAGGTACCACTATGGATGAGATACTCAGTTCTATACGTACTTCAGAATCCTATACATATGAACATCATATTCCTGATCAACTGGGACAATTGGTGAATCAGGCTTGTCATCTGGTCCCCGCAAAACGCATACAAACAATTCAAGATTTTCGTGAAGAGCTAGAGCAATACATAGAACAAAGAGAAGGGTATCGAATTTTTGAAGAAGCACAAAAATCTGCGATCCTATTTCAGAAAGAAGGTGCAGTAGATATCCGGTTGGGGTATTTCTTCACAGCCAGATTTGGTTTTGAGCAGGCATTACGAATTATTCCCAATCACTCAGAGAGTCATGAAGCTCTTGAATCATTGTTGTATCAGATGGTGAATTGGCAGATTGATCGAGGTCAGCTGGTCATGGCAAATGGTATATACAAAAGCTTAACCAAGCCTTGCGAAAAGCTTCAAAATCGCATGACGAAGGCAATAGAAGATCAAGAGCGTCAAGAAAAGAAGCGTTTGGAGATTGAACGCGTAGCCCAAGATCACGACAAAAGCCACTCAAAAAGAGAACGATTAATTCTAACCGTGAGTGTAAGTACGATTTGTCTGGGTATGATGGCTGCTGTTATTATCTACGATACAATATTTGAGCCAACCATTACACCAAGTAGATTGATTGTAACCATGGGCAGTATTTCTATTGTGACCTCCTGTGCGTTGTTATTTGGAAGGAAGCAGCTTTTGGCCAATGCTGTATCGAGAAGGATTTCGATATCTCTATGGCTTGGAACACTGGGTTTTCCTCTCGTTGTTTTGTCTTCATTTGTACATTTTCCAGCGCAAAATGAAGCGGTTGTTGCCAATTTCATCATGTCTATTCATTTGATTCTTGTGGCGCTTACTTTTTCTATGGTTCATCCTGCGATTCGAACAGGAGGTATGATTGGTTTTGGAGCATTATTGTTATTTTTTGGCAGCTTGTTTCTTCCAGATTGGACTCATACAGCTTTGCTTTTATCTGGATGCATAGCCGTTGCGGGTCTCATTCTAGACTTGAATAAAGAACGAAAAGAAGACAAGAAGGATTCTTGATGTACTGGTATTGTATTTTAATTGCTGCCTTTCTTCCTTATTGTTGTGCGTTAATAGCCAAAAGTCGCATGAAGATCAAAGAAAATCATGCACCAAGAGAACACGTTGCGAAACTTACGGGGTTTCGAGCACGAGCAAACTGGGCACAAAAAAATGGATATGAGGCTTTTCCTTTTTTTGCAAGTGCTGTGATTGCTGCACACGTAACACAAGTTCCCACTGAAACCATCACGCTTTGGGCGTGGATTTTTATTGGGGCACGTTTTGCATATATTGTTGCGTACCTTGTGGATCAACCGTATATTCGATCTGCTGTATGGGGTGTGGGGCAGTGCTGTTCTGCATATCTCTTGATTTTGGCAGCGTTGCAAAGTTAGTCTCCGAGAAGGCCCCCAATCTGCATCTGTACCCCAAGGTCTCCCTCCTGCGAAAATTGTGGTACGGCACTGATAAATAATTTATCGAAGAAGTCTGTCTTTGGTAGGTCGATGGAGTATTTGGTGCCCATATATCCACCCAAGCCCGTACCAACCAATGATCCTATGGCAAGACTACGAGCTGAATTGTTGATCAAATACGCGCCAAAGGTTCCAAGGCTTGCGCCGATGATGGCGAAGAGTTGTGGGTTAATCGAATCTCGAATCTGAAAATTAGGACGACTCAATAAGTATGCACCGGCTCCGAGACCTATATCAAAAGAAGAGAGTAGGAGCATGCTTCCTCCAAGTTGACTTGGTTCTGTTCCAATGATTGCAGTTCCTGTTAGTGCGAGGTACGAGCCCCAAAGAGATGTCGATGTTAAGAATAAAGTTCTTTCTCCTGTCAGGTTAAATTTATCTTGCGCATAGAGCATTCCCATATTGCCCAACCCTGTGGATATATCTCTGATGCCTGATAGTGTGCCATCGGTTGAAGATTCCGATTGGAGTGCATCTACGATGCCATACAATCCAAATGTATTGGCTGCAACAAGCACAGAGCTTCCCAAGAGAAAAGAGCTATCAAAATACGGTGATTTCGTTCCAATATAGCTTCCCGCAATGGTACCAACAGCACCACCAATTGATATGGGCAAACTGGAATAAGAAGATTGTAAATTACTAACACCATTACCAAATATGTGTCCCGTGTATGCGCCATAGATACTGGTGGCAATGACATGAGGCTTTGGTTTTTGGAAGTGGTCTTGTAGTTCCGCTGCTATAACTGCGGCAGAAACCATAAAGTGCCCCAAACCATCAACTGCATAGCCTTCATCATCTAAGCTTGAGGCGAGAAGGGCTGCTTCACCACCATATACACTTGCCAAAAGAGCTGTTCCCAAGTCTGGTTTCCAGTGTGGACTGATGAATTCCGCAAGTCCAAAACCAACAGCTGAACCAAACAGTATGCTATCGAGGTCTGACTCACCATAGGTTAGACCAGATAGAGCAAAAAGGGCTGAGGATAAGTAGGTGCTTTGTCCTATGATAAGGTTACTTTCAAGGACATCGTCAACCGATCTTTCTTTGCTCAATGTATGGATGCCGTACATCGCACCGCCAAGTGATCCTACACTTCTCATGATGGAATATAGGTTATCGTCAAGGGACATTCTTTCGGCAAGGCCAGATCCTAATATTGAGCCCCACGTGTTTGCGTGAATAAAGTACCATGCAGAACCATGGGTGAAAGATTTGTCTTGTGTGTACAAATAGCCTCCGACCCCACCAGCAAGAGAACCTGTTGTTCCCCCCAACGCAGCGCCATCATCTCCTTGGCTCAAACGACCAAGTGTAGCAAAGAGGTTTCCTCCAAGAACGGCACTTCCTGTGGAAAAGATGGCTCTTGCGAATGGGTCCGCTGTTAAAATTCTGGGGGGATTCTTTGCAAGGAACTTGGGATAATGATTCTCAAGAAGTGTGCGCGCTCTCTTTCTCTCTTTTGAAGAGACATTCTTACTCTCTGCTCTTTCCTTTAATATTTGGGCTGCTTGTGGTGTCTTAAGAGTTTTTAGGAGTACATATGTCGTTTCTTTAATGTCCTCATTTGCATTGGCAGATAGTGTGCTCGAAGCAATATTGTAGGTGACTGGATCTTCAGGATGTTCCTTAAGGAGCGTGAGCATTTCTTTTCGTATGGAGATCGGCCCGTGTAAGCTAAGAGTTTGGAGTGCTGGAAGGACGTTTGGTGCTAGATGAAGCTCATTTAGTAATGTGATTCGTTGCTCGATGGGAGTCGCTTCATTAAGCAAGAGGATTAGGTCTGAGAGTGTTTTTTCTTGTTCCGACTGTTCTATGGTCGCAAGTTCTTCTTGTGAAGGAGCTGTGTCCTCTGCTTCTTCGACCGTCTCTGACGGTGTATTTTCCTCATTTGATATATTAGAAGACTCTTCTTTTGGAGAAGATGTTTCTTCTTGGGTATCAGATGTGTTTGGATCGTCTTCTGTAGGAGGTTGAGGGGTATCTTGCGGATTGGCCCATAGTAATGTAGAGATAAGTAGAAACATACATCCTCCAGATGTATTGGGTATATGTATGTTGAGAGTACAACATAAATGATATTTTTTGCAATACTAATTATTTTGGGATGTCGTTCTCCAATCGAAGATACATCATTCCAAAGTACAGATAGAATATATGTAATCGATGAGATTACATTTGCGCGGCGAACAGATGAAGGAGTCTGGGGGTTTGATATTGATGAACATATCTCACAAGAATCAGATGCCACGGGGTGCCATCATCCAGACGGAATAGATCCGCTTGGGAATGAAGGAATAGATAATGCTATGAGTGGGTTGGTACCTGCTTTGGAGCTTACAGAAGCAGCAGCAATAGAGCCTTTGATTGATGAAGCAATACGCAATGGAAATCTGGTACTGCTTTTTGAGTATGATGATAGTACTCTTTCGATGTACAAAGGGATCGGTGCTCCGATGGTGGGTACAGATGGGAAACTGTTGGACGGACAGAGTTTTGTAGTGGAAGAACAGGCATTACAAGTTGTTTCCCTTCAAGAGGATTTCAATACGTGGATTGGTTTTCCATTTGCTTTGATGATCTCTTTATCTATCATGGGTAACGATATCAATTTTGATATGTCGCAAGGAGGGATTCGTATTGAAGAGCAAGAAGATGGTTCTGTTATTGGATCTTTTGGTGGAGCGATACCACTCTCATCTCTCCTTGTAATTGCCAACGATGATCAGGTAGGACCGAATGAACTTTTTGTTGGTTTGATTGAAAGTGCTGCGGACCTTTTCCCAGATGATGAAGGACAGTGTCAGTATCTATCGGTTGCTTTTTCGTTTCATGCAATACCAGCATTTTTTATTGAGTGATCATCATCTGCGCACAAAGCCCAAAATGATCAGAAGCGAAGTGATGTGGGTTTGATAGTGGTGTACCACCAACCAGTCTTAGAGACTTCTGTTCTATGTTGGATGTACTATAAATTCGATCAAATCGCGCAGTGAAGGCGAAACGATTTTTATGATAATGATTGATTTTTGTATTCCACGTCCATTTGTTTTGATGTGTTCCTATTTTTTTCCAAACATCGTGTAACGGAGGATGACATATAGATTCCATGTTTGCATCTTCATGTCCACGCATGTTCATATCACCCGCAAAGACCATATGTGTCGCATTTTGCTGGTTGGCGCACTGCCATAATGCTGTGTATTGCTCTTTTCTTTCTGGGGACCCTCCTTTTCCAGGATGCAGATGAGATGAAGAAATACTGAGTGTTATGGATTTATTTTTCCAAAATGCAATGATAGAAGGTCCGACTTGATAGACATTTTTTATGTTTTTTGCGAGCTGTGGACGAATAAGTAATGTGGTGAATCCGCAATGAGTTTGTGCACTTCCAAGTGGAATATAGGCATCAAAAGATACGATCATGGGGAGCCAAGAAGGATCAGGAATCTCTTGTAATGCGAGTATATCGGGATTGTGACTTCGGATAAGATTGGAGATGACGGTTCTATTTTCTGCACCATCAGCATCTTTCCAATCTGTTGGTGCGGCATGTGATGCATTCGCTTGGGAGATATTCCATGTCAGAATAGAAAAATTAGGCATCTAGACAGTAATTGGAAGGAGATAATGGGCTACGACTCCATAGTGAATCGCAATTGCAATGGTAACAAAGGAATGAAAAACTTCATGAAATCCAAATATTGTTGGCAATGGATTGGGCTTACGCATCGCATATACAATGGCACCGATGGTATGTAGAATTCCACCGAAGAAGATCCATGAAAGAGCGATGAACCCCAGGTTATTCCATAGTTGTGGCACAGCGATACAGCAGACCCAAGAAACAACCAAGTATAAGACAGAGTGAATCCAATTGGGAGCTGCATACCAAAATAAATTGATAATGGCACCAATGAGTACCGCGCTCCATAAGATGAGAAGTAATATTTGAGGAAGTGTACCTTCCATTGCAAGGATTGCAAAAGGGGTGAAATTTCCCGCGATAAAAATATAGATCATGGTTCGATCCAATTTCCCCATACGCTTTGCCATATTTAGGGTTTTCCACTTGGTTCTATGGTACAGCGCACTAACACCAAAAAGACCGATTAAACTGAGCCCATATACCATCATTGTCCAAAATGTTGCCGAAGAGGGACTCGATAACATCAAAAAAAATGCACATGGAATAGAGGCAAAAAAGGCATATTTGTGCATGAGCCCACGGTATGTTGGTTTGGGAAGTTGGGCATGACGATCTTGCATAATATTCCGATTGTAAAATTTAGCGATGACTTTGAAAATATACGCAAAATATGTAAAAGGTATCCTGTGACAATAAAAAAAATATATATCTCAATAGTATCGTCACTTACTACAGGAATATATGACGGAACGAAGAAAAAAGATATTTTATGATCAAAAACGATTGTATCCAGAGCAACGTGGGTGTGCGATTTTTTGGCTTACAGAAAGAATGGAATAGACCAAAAAGGCAGAGGAATTCTACACAGAATGTTTGTCAAGACCGAACACTGGTTCTTCTGTTGCACGCTCATCTCGTCGTGTTCACCAACGATGTTTACATAATTCCCAAAAGGTTTTGAAAGAAGGAGTTTTTGGGATTTTGGAGATTATCGATGATGAAGATAAAATCAAGCAATTTGGTGTGGGAAGTCATGATGTTCCAGAGGCTGACATCATTTCCGCATGGCATTTAGCATCAAAGATTTTCTATGACGGGGATTTTGAAGAGTATTTTGAAGTAAAACTGGGTGATAAAACCCATGAAGTGGCCATGTATCGATATTTACAAAAGAAGTCGGGTCTTGGGATCAGGTTGCTTGAGCTCAAGTGCCTCAAGTCCCATTCTCTGACGGACATTCGATTCAATCATGTGTGAGATTGCCCCCAACGGAAGATCGTTTTGATCACGTTCAAATGGGTTTTCGATCTCATCTCCAATTGCATCGAGTCCCAAGAAAGCATAGGAAATGATGCCTACAACGATGGGGGTTCCCAGTGTTAGCTCAGAGACCAATCCAAATGGTAGGCTGAAACAGTACAGCGCCACAATGCGGTGCAAGAGGATATTGTAGGAATAGGGAATAGGAGTCGCTTTGATTCGCTCACAACCACCTTGAAGGTTGCACAAGGAGCTAAGGCTTTCTTCCATA
>NYTD01000240.1 GCA_002683315.1 Deltaproteobacteria bacterium
GATACACTCCCAACGGAGACATGCCAAAGATTGGGCGAAGATTTACTGGTGTGGAGACAACACATCAATATCCATCCAAACCAGTATGGAATCCTCTCGCATAATATATTTGCACAGAGACCGATCTTCAAAAAAGTCCTCTCGCAATTTAAGCTGCAACAAAAGGCTGAACAAATATATGGTGGCCCATTGCTGTTCTTTCAAGATAATCTCATCTGGAAGCCTCCTGGAACCACAACTTCCATCTCTTGGCATCAAGATTATTCGTACTGGCCTTTGTCACAACCGAAAGGAATCACAATGTGGATTGCGATCGACGATATCAACAGTCTCAATGGTTGTATGATGATGGGTATCGGTTCTCATCATCAAGGAGAATGTATCCCCAACGACTTTGTCGAAAACAAACCTGCACAATGGGCGCAAAATCTTCCCAGTCTACGCATCACAAACGATATGATACACCCACTTAAGCTTCCACAAGGCAGCATCTGTGTTCACCATCCTTTATGTGCTCATACTTCTGGAGAGAACCGAAGCAAGACACAAAGAAGAGCGTGGTCCATCACCTTTGTAGATCCGCACGTACGCTGGTCTCCAAAACATGCTCCTCATCCATACAATTACAATTTTGGGGTTCAAGAGGAGGAAGATATCAACAATCTTCCCCTCCATCTTTCCAAATGGAACAATGAACGATACAATACTCATATTCCCCCACACGAGAAACAAGAATGAATGTTCTATTTGTAGAGCTTGAGATGGAACGAAATTGGTCTGTGGCATCCATTGGTCCCGCATTCCTAAGCAGCTATGTTCGCCCTCACGGACATGCATGTGATATCGTGCATATTCCATTTGATATGAGTATCAATGATGCCGTATCCATAATTTGTTCGAAGAAAATGGATGTGCTGGGATTGTCGCTCACCACACGACAATGGCAACGCGCCGTTCGTTTACTCAAACAACTTCGAGCGACAAAACAAATCCCAACGATTGTGGGTGGATTACACCCAACATTCTCTCCAGAAGAAACACTATCTGCAGAAGGGATCGACTACGTCTGCTTGGGGGAAGGAGAAGAATCTTTTCTTGCCTTTCTCAATCAGATGCAACAAAATGGCTCTGTCTCCATTGACGAAGTTGAAAACATCTGGGTACAGGGTGGAAAACGCCCAAAAGTTCGTCCCCCCGTTCCCGATCTTGACACCATCCCCTTCATGGATCGAGCACTGCTCAATGAGCGATATGGTGTCGTGAATATGACCACCCAAAGAGGATGCCCTTTTCCGTGCACATATTGCGCCGCGCGAATGTACAACGAAATGTATGGAAGTGCAAAATATGGTCGTCGACGTTCACTTCAAAATGTATTGGATGAATTGCATCATATTAAAAATACCGGCCTCCTATCCTATGTGATTTTTTTGGACGATACCTTTACCATCAATCACAGGTGGATTCGTAAGTTTCTTACCCAGTATAAAGAACAACTATCCATTCCTTTTGGCATACATGCTCGTGCAGAAACCATCAATCAACGAATGCTTGTTCAGCTCGCCGAGTCTGGATGCAAGCATATTACTTTTGGTGTCGAATCAGGCTCTCAAAGACTTCGATATGAGGTTATGCACAGAAAAGTAAGCAACCAACGTCTAATCGATGCATTCCAATGGACAAAGGACTTAGGAATGCTTGAAACCGCCAATTACATCATCGGTTTTCCAACAGAGACGCGAGAGGATATTGAAGAGACCATCGCACTACACCACGAAATCGATCCCGATGATTTTGGGTACTTTGTCTTTTATCCATATCCAGGCACACCGATGTATCAATACTGCATCAAGAATGACTTGCTTCCCAAGAATCATCTCTCTTTGGAGGCCAACCACCGAAAGAGCATCTTACTACACGACACCCTCACAGATCAAGATATTGAAGAGTACTATCAAAAATTCACGCAGATTCGCACAGAATCCTACATGAAAAAATTTGGTGGCCACTTCTCACAAGAAGGAAAAGAAACCGTAGAAAAAAACCACCAGAAGACGGCCCAAACTGGTTAGATCTCAATCTGCATCGTACGGGCGTTCTGCTGGATCGTTTTCGTCAGGTGGAGTCTCGTTAAGGAATACAACACGATGTGGCTCGATGTCTTGTATCCGTCGAGCAATATCACGCGGAATCACAACATATTCAGGATCTTCGATTTTCCCCATCGCTACAATGGCCATGGCACCCGAACGCAAATCCCATGCAAGACGAGAAGGAATCCAAAGCTTGTGTACATGTGTTCCTTCTATCGTTTTGTGCCAAAAAATCTGCTGACCTTTGGAAAATCGTTGACGATGATGATTAAGAAGCTGTTGTACCTGACGAAGCTTGAGAGATTCCATCGTTGCTTTTTCTCGAACAGCACGCTCTGCTCTGATTTTGACAAGACGCTCAGCCTTTTCTTTTTTTGCTTTGGCACGAGCTTCTGCTTGTTCAACAAGTTTTTTACGCTTGGTTCCTTTTTTGCGCTTCCGCTCCATCTTTTCGTCTTGATTGAGCTTGCGAAGCTGTTTCTTGGTAATAAGTCCTGCTTTGAACAGCTGATCTTTGAATGACATCGGTTTCTCGGCCCAAGGGGTGATTTGCTATTTATAATTCGAATTATGCGAATGTCCCACAAGAGAAGCAAGACTTGCAAGCAGTCCAGCTCTTTGTATGCATCGATTCTTGTCCCCAACAATCACCAAGCGTTCCTTGGCGCGTGTAATGGCCACATTAACAAGCTCCGGAGCCTCTATAAATTTCCATTGTCTTGGAGATAACCTTTCTTCTACACACAAAGAGAGGATGATGATATCGCACTCTTCTCCTTGAAAACGATGCGCGGTGTCAATCCGGACAGAAGGAAGGATTTTTTGTAATCGTTCCACTTGAGATCGAAATGGAGCCACGATTCCAACGGAATATTTTTTTTGTTCCCAGCGCTCTTGGTACTTCTCCACAAAGGACTGGATCCACTGTGCCTCTGCTTGCTGTTGTCCTCTATCAGAAGAAATATCAAACCACTGTACCGCTCCATTTTTTTTCTTTCGAACTGCTTTGAGCTTGTCACCATAGAACAGATGATTGGACAAGGAGATGATCCCGGGACGGGAACGATGATGCTCTTTGAGTAGAATGGGCTTCATGATCTGTGCACAACGCGAGAAAAATGAGCTTCTTGTGTATCGCAATGAAGAAGGAATCTTCTCTCCAAGCTGCTCATCCAGATCTGGATCAATTCCATATACGGGAGCAAGCTGCTTGTCATCTCCAATCACCAATACACGCTTGGCTCTCCACAGTGCAGGAACGACGGAAAAAACATCACATTGGGATGCCTCATCGACAATGAGCAGATCAAACATTCCCTGCTCAAGAGGTACATTGTGTGCAGACTGCAATGTTGTTCCGTATAGTGCTGGTCCAGCTGAAGAAATGACACCCTTGAGGTTGGACTTTTTTTCTAGGACTTTTTCCAAGGAAGAATGAATCTCAAGCTTTCGCCAGTGACGTTCCCACAGATATTCACCCCACGAAATACACACCGGAAGAAGAGAACGAAGTTTCTCTTTTCGATCTTTTAAGGAGGAAATAGAAAAGAGTTCTTCGATCGCTCTTTGGGTACTTTGATAGGATATTTCCATGGGTTCTTTGTTTCGCTTGTCCGAACACTCTCTCCACTGTGCTATCGATTCCGCCATTTCTGGCCATAGGTCTTTTCTTCCCAAACGAATGGGCAGAGCAATGGGAATTTGTCGCTTCATCTTTTCAAAGAGAAGATCAAGCGCCTGATTGTTGTTGGTTGCAATCAGTACCTTTTCGCCACGAAGAATCGAAGCAGCAGTGGCAGCCAAAAGAACCTGTGATTTTCCGGTACCCGGAGGACCTGTTACAACCGTCAGCTCGGATGAAAGCGCCATCGCGACACTCAAAAACTGCTCCCAGTTTAGCAAGGCAATAATGGGGAATGCACGAACGGGATTTTTGCTCTTGGGATCTCGCTTTCCAAAATACGCTCCTAAGAAACTCTTCATCAATGCTTTGTCTGTTTGATTTTTGAATGGACTTAGTCGGTCCGTATTGCCAAATGGACGAGAAAACAACAAACCGAGATTATGTACCTCTTCTTCTTGGCTGCCATCAATGCATTCGGGATTCAAGGAAGAAGCCTGAAGAACCGTACCAACCAGTCTTCGAACCTCTGCGATTTGTTCTAGGCTCGTCTCTCCAAGGGTACGAAATCGTAGGCTCAACTGCTGGGCTTTCTTTTCAGGAACACCCAGAAGTACCAGAGCTTCTTCATGCACACGCATCTTTCCGTGCTGGTTGGCCAGCCACTCATCTTCTTTTTTTAGTCGTATCGGGACGGAGAAAATAGGCTGTCCGTGAATCAAAGGCCATCCCAAAGACCATTTCTCTTTTGGATCTACAGTATAGTCGTTGGGGATATCCAAGGAGACAATGGGCTCAGGATGAGAGAAAAACCCACACAAGGCACCACTTTCAATAATAACGCCCTCTCGTTTGATGATGGACTGAATCTGAGAAGAATAGGAAAAGACATCTTCAAACATCCCTTGATGCGTGCATTCTGTCTCTCGAACGTGCAGCTCTACATCATCGCGAAAGGATTTCCACTCTCCGCTCACACGAACAAAAGTTCCTTCTTGAGGGCGTTCCTCCGGGTTCCACCACAGTATGGTATGCGTGCTTCCTTTCTGCGGGTCTGTTTCGGTGATGTCCACAAGCTCTTCTCTTGGACAATACACCTGTGCCTTGGCAGGCTTTTGCCCACAAGGAGTCAGATGATGAATGATGCGACCAAAGAGTTCTGCGTGGGAAGACATGCGAGAGGAGAAAATGTGTTAAGGTACAAATAGGAATAATATAGGAATGGTATCCATGCCATTATTCAAAAAAATCTTCTTTACCAGCATCATCTTTTTTGTGTTTTTGCTGCTTCTTGAGGGGCTACTCTCCCTCACCCCTCTGATTTTGGGATTCACGCAGCGTGGCGCATACGATCAGATCATGAAGGGCGGCTCCACCATCATATGCCTTGGTGATTCCGTGACATATGGATACGGTCTGGAGCCTGAAGAGAGCTGGCCCAAGCAGCTTGAGTTGAGCATTCAAAAGAAAGGTGCGCAGGTCTCGGTGATCAACCGGGCCGTATCGGGAATGGACAGCACCGAAGCACTCCAACGAGAAGCCAGAATCATCCAAGACATCGCGAGCAAAGGCAGTCGTCCGGTTGTCCTCTTGATGATTGGACACAACGATCTCGCCGGTCAAGGCTGGAGACAGTGGAAGGCTTCTCCCAAAGAAGTATCCGAGACATCGACCGTTGCGCCGCCGAGGCTCTGGCGAATTATGCGCTGGGCCACCAGTCAGCCCAAAGCATCATCGTGGAGTAACCCTGAGCGTGAATCAAGGCTCAAAAGCAACATCAAAAAACTCGGAATAAAAGTAAACAATGCCGGTGGTCAGCTGTATATTTTGACCTATCTCCTTCCCGGATCAGCAAAAGAGACCAACCCTCGATACGCAAAAGATGTCGACCTTTCTCGTGCCCTTCAAGGAAAAGGAAATGACATCATGAGAACGCTATCAAAAGAAGAAGATAGCCTGCGACTCATCGATATCAACGCAAGTATCGAAACACCTTCACAGTGGACTTCCGTTTGGTTTCAAGATCATATTCATCCAACGGCCATGGCCAGTGCTTTGATAGCGCAGTCTGTACAGCGTCATTTGGTTAGCTATGGAGAACTTCCGATTTCGGTACTTGAATGATTATCTCCCGGTTAGGGAAAAGTGCTGATAGTCTTTGCTATTTCTCCAGTTCCCTCCCCACTTCCAACCCGCATCACGGAATAGACGGATAATAAGGTCGTCACTGTGAATCAGACCGGGCATATCAGATGTTCGATCCAGATAATTCTTTCCTTCTGGAGGCTCGACCTTATTCTTTCGGACATAGGGATTCCAGAGTGGATTAATATCAATGGCGACACCATAGCTGTGCTGCGACCATTTTTTGGTTCCCTTCACGTTTCGGCAGTTGAGTCCTGAGGTATTGTTGTCGGCCATGGACAAATCATCATTTCCACCATAGTTCTCAATACTGTCCATTTTGTGGATAACAAAACGGGATTCATAGAGCGTTCGAAAAATCGACTTGATATCGCCAGCCACTTTTCGAGCCACGACCAGTTCACCGCGCTGAACACTTCCATCCTCACGAAGATAGAGCATCTGGATGCTTTGGATATCGGATAAGGAAATGGGACACCCCTCTTCCCATGCTCCTTTTTTAAGCCGCTCGATTCGCTCTTGCGTCAGTTCAAGAATCTTAGACTCAAAATTGGGAACACATTGCGCTTCAAGACATGTGCACGATTCGAA
>NYTD01000241.1 GCA_002683315.1 Deltaproteobacteria bacterium
ACGGTGATGAACGCACTCAAGCAGAAGCAGCAAGTCAGCTCATGGGGTACCAATTTGAAATACAGAATGCTGAATTACAGGCGGAACAATCAAATGTTGATCGTATCACAGCCAACATGAGTCTTACCATTGCACAAACAGGTGTTGCTCCGTTTTATTATCCTGCATATGCAAAATTAATCACAAAAGATGGATCATTCTCTATTCCATCCACCGTTGACTTAAGTGCTCTTCTTCCCGGTGAGGTTCTCGCTGTAGATTTTTATCTCGAAGATGCTCCCATTGATATACTCCAACAAAAATTTCTTATTGAAATTCAAAGCGACATCTTGTTGGATGGACAAAAAATAATGATGCCGACGGTAACACAAAGTACAGAAATATCTGAAATTACAAGTATATTTTGGGATATCCAATGTCCATATGAAAATACATCAATCCTGGTTGGAACATCTATGTTCGATTCTCGTACTGGAATTGATTGCTACTGTGCCTTAGATTCTCATCTGTATACCAAATTTGGAGAACAGTGCGCAGTACCACAATAAATCACCAACTCTTTGTATTATTCGAAAGTCACCTTCTGTTTAGAAGATTGATGAATGATTTTTATTCGTACCAATAAAATCATCCTCCAAATATGTTAATTGTCTTTTTCAATCTCTTTTGGAGCCAAAATATGAGCAAAAATCACGTAATTACAACTTTTGGTCTTTTGAGCACATCAATGACAATTGCTGCATGTACAGACAAAAACGAGCCTATCACGCACGAATCCATTGCTGGTGAATGGGTGGCAACATCTATGAGCTATGAAGGAGAAAACCTATCTCTACCTTCCGAAGAGTGCATGAGCAATGGTGAAGGGACATACTGCTATGTTATGTCAATCGGTATGATTATCGACGAAGAACAATCCGCCATGATAACGTTAAGCTACTTCGCTACTTTGGATGATGTCATAATAGATGATGAGAGTATGTCAACGTCATCACCTTCTTCCGTCATACTAAAAGAAGAGTCCAACTCGTATGGAATTATACTCGATAATGAAGATGAATTCTTTGGCAACCTAAATTGCACCCTCGCATCTGATGTACTGAGCTGTACAGTCGCAGACGATGAAGGACATCAAATCTCTTTTGCAAGATAACCAGTACCCTTCAAAGCCTTACACGACATTACAATTCCGATCTTGATCTCCAAACTATTGGATATCTAGCCCCAGACAAAAGAATCGTATTCATCTAATGAATGCGATATACACTCCATAGAGCATGGCTATTCATACCCAAGGAGGAGTAATGCTTTATCTATTTGGACTACTCATCTCCTGTACTGGAACGATACAAACCGACCCAGATACCAATGATGATGGAATCATAAACAACGATGAACAATGGCTAGAAGATTGTCCCATTGAGTCACCTGAATTACGTATGGTGGATGTAGGAGATGTAACACTTCAGGTTGCTTGTCAAGGAAAGGGACCTACCATCGTATTGCTTCACGGTTTTCCTGAATTTTGGTACAGTTGGAAAAAAACGATGAACGAACTGGCTGGCTCCTATCGCCTCATTGTCCCCGACCAGCGCGGCTACAACATATCTGATAAACCCAGCGAAATTGCGTCCTATGAATCAGCCACACTCGTGTCAGATATCTCTCACCTAATCTCCAAGGTCAGTGAAGATCCGGTTGTCATGGTCGGGCATGACTGGGGTGGTCCAATCGCATGGGGTACCACCCATGACAATCCGGATATGGTTCGTCTGATGATTAGCGCAAATGGACCACATCCAGATATTATGACCAACCTGCTTTTGACCGATCCTGAACAGCAGGAAGCATCAAGCTATATGGATTGGTTCATCCAAGAAGATACCGAAGAGACACTGATCAATAATGATTGTGCAATGCTTGATTCTTTCTTCGACGGTGTTTTGGATGAAGAAGAACGAGAAGTATATCATGAAGCCTGGTTACAAGAAGATGCGATCAAAAGTGGTCTCAACTGGTATAGAGCCAATCTTGCTGAAAATGGCGCGATGATAAGCGATGTAACCATAGACGTACCAACATTGGTTCTATGGGGTCTTGCTGACACCGCGCTTCTTCCTCAGCAGCTCGACGGACTGGATGCATATGCACCTGATATTGAAGTTGTTACGTATGAGGGGGTATCCCACTGGATAGAGCACGAGATCCCAACCGAAATCGCATTCGAAATGGATGCCTTTATTCAGTCACACAATTAAAATTGCGATTTGTCCAACAATGCGTACAATGCACGCAAATGTATCCTCTGCTGAACTTTTATCATGAATCTCGTTCTCACATTGTGTATCGGATATCCGAACCCAGCTCATATGCAAAACCAACTGTTGTGCCTGAATTAGAGCAACACAACCATCAAAATAGCAGGTACGAACACATTGGTTGGGACAAAGGATGCCCCAAAAAACGTTTGATGTTCCCAATGAACATGAAACAAGGACAAAAAATAAATTTATGTTTATCGGCGATATTCCGAAGTATCATGCGGACTGCTAGAATTATTCCATTCCCTACTTTGAAAGCCCCATGTCTCAACATATCAACATCAAGACACTCAAGATAAGTACGCAAAACACTGCGATTCAAACCATCTCCTATGCAGATCATACGCTAGAAAATGTTCATACACCTAAGATAGAACCGACCAATCTGGAGATTACAATCGATCGAGTTCTCGGAGAAGGAGGAATGGGAATCGTATACCTCGGTCGTCAATCCCATCCAAAACGTGACGTCGCAATCAAAAGACTAAAGAAGCAAAATCTGTACTTGAGAAAGGCTTTATACCGTGAAGCAATGATTACGGGGTCATTAAGTCATCCAACGATTATCCCTATTTATGTATTGAATTTGGAAGGCTCTGCTTCTCCAGAAGTCATCATGAAACGTGTGGAAGGGCAAAATATGTTGGATCTCATATCTAAAAAAGATCCTACCAGCGATCTTCGTGTGCTACTCAACGCCCTACAACAGGTCTGCAACGGTTTGGAATATGCACACAGTAGAGGGATTATTCATCGAGACATCAAGCCTGAAAACATCATGCTCGGAGAATTCGGAGAAGTATATATATTGGATTGGGGTATTGCTGCTCAAGCAGAGGAAACATTCGGATTTCCCAAAGTCATGGTTGGAACTCCAGCGTATATGGCTCCAGAAATGTTAAGCGGAGATCCACAAAATGTAGACGAAAAGACAGATGTATATTTACTCGGGGCAACACTCCATCATATATTGACCGGCAAGGTCCGTCATGACGAAGAGACGATGGAAGACATCAGTCAGCAGATCCTAGCTTCCGAAGCGTATACATACCATGAACATGTTCCATTACTGTTGGCTAATCTAGCCAACAAAGCATGTCATCCAGATCCCCAAAATCGTATTCAATCTCCCGCTATTTTTCGACAAAAACTACAAGAATACTTTGATTACAGCCAAGCATTTTCGATCTCCGATGTAGCACAAAAAGAGATGCGTGTTCTTGAAGAGCTACTTTCCCTTCAGGAATGGACTAAGGAACAGCGAAATGCTATTCAACAGCACTACAACAGAAGTCGATTTGGATTTGAACAGGCCTTAGATATATGGCCAGATTTTAGAACTGCAAAAAACTTGCTTTCCAAAACCAAGCAGACCATGATCTATTTTTATCTTTCTCGCAATAATCTAAATGCTGCCAAGCCTTTAATTGAAGAGCTAGATGAGATTCCATCCAATCTCAAAATCATGATAGAGCAATTACAAAATGAACAGAATACAATACAGCATGAAATAGAACTATATCGAAAAGACCAAAAAAAGAAACAATCCAGTGGTCTATTCCGAACATATTTCGCGATGGGTCTCCTCTCTGTCTGCTGTATCGTGATGTACTTTTTGTTTCAGATTGAAGACATTGATGCCAACAACATAAATCCAGAAACATTATTCATACAGTCAACCACGATGTTGGTTCCACTTGTTCCATTGATCATTATGGGAAGAAATCGATTTCTGGTCAGCCCTAACGGAAAAAGAGCCATTCTGGCTGTTGTTGGACTTACCATGACGGTGATTCTTCACCGATGGATCTCAATGGCTCACCAAGAACTACCCACCTCCATCATCGCTACCGATTTCTTTATCTTTGGGTTTGGCCTATCCAATATGGTCCCATCCGTCCGTCACGGTCGAGCATTGGGACTTATGTGCATTGGCATTGGTATCATTGGTCACCTTTTTCCAGTGACCATCTGGTTGGGAACACTCATTTCAATGGTTGTTGTCGGATTATGTTTGTATGGTGATTGGACTCGAAATTGGAATGAACCCAATACAAAGCCAAAATTGCAGAAAGTGGCCTAGCTGAGCTAGCTCACTTTATTAAATATACTCTACATTGACATTTTTTATACGTTTTTTTGAGGAATGATTTCTTGTCTCATCCCTATTGAGACGCTCACAATATTTTGGGCGTGTTCTAGTTTTTCTCTGATCACTGGAAACTCTCCTAAATCTTCATCTAAACAGCTCACCCAAATTCCATCCTTTTTTCGTTTTCTTGAGTTTCCCATAATACGATATGTTCCGTCTGCATCAAGATATCTCACTCTCCAAGGTTCTTCAATAAGTGTTTCGTAGTTTAGATCCTCAATAAGTGACTGCAACCATTGCGAATAAGAAATCATTTTTCCTCCAAATAAAACTCTCATAGTCATAAAGTTGGAGCCTCATGGATACATACCAAAATCTACAAGAAATCCACATTTTTGTACGAACGTCCAATATACGTTCTGGAAAAACACGTATGTACAGATTCCTACTATTATCGTTCATCTTGCCATTGTAGCCATATTTTCTCTTTGAGCAATGACAAACATTCTGTACTTGGTGCATGATCAGGATTGAGAGCAAAGGATTTTTGTAGCGCTGCATATGCTTGTTTATATTGAAACAAATCGATAAGAATATAGGCTTTATTACTGTACAAGGCAGGGAATTGCGAATGTAACTCCGCCTCTTCATAGTACCGAATCGCATCGTTGAGATAGCCCATATGTACCGCGACCCGTCCCATTTGAAACGCAAAATTACAATCAGGATGTACGGGTAGAGCGTGACCAATCTGAAGATAGTATTGAGCCGCAAGATCGTTCCCTTCTGCGATTAACGCACGTGCAGCCAAGTATGAATAACGAGGATCATGAGGATTCAGTTGGATACATCGAGATGCAAAATACGCCGATTTTCTATATTGTTTCTCATCCATATATTTCTGAGCGATTTCCCAAAATAAGGAAAGGTCTTCCCCATCAAAACATTGGTTGTAATTATGAGCAAAGGAATCTGCTACATGATGAGAGACACTGTGTCCGATTCTCAAGCATACATGCTGAATACTGCGTACAGGTTCAGAGGTCAATAAGGCAGACCATCCGTGCAGCTGAGCAAACTCGGAAAACAGAGCAAAAGAAACCGCATGGTTTAACGTATTCCCATAATATTCAATGGATTTTTTTGTCTTTCCGGCAATCCCATCACAAGGAGCTTGTCCATAATCACTAATGATTACATATCCACGATTCATCATGATTGAATCAAGTTTTTGAAGCATATGGAAGAACACATATGGATAATAGAAAGAAGCCTCGTTCCAATTGCCTCGTACTCGTTTTATAAGTGCTACATCTTCATCTAAAGGCAGACTACCAGACAGAGATATCTCTTTCCAGACAAATTCGATGGGGATATCTTTAAGTATATTGTGATTGTCTTCTTGTGTATATTGCTTCCAATCTTCGGGTGTAGCTTGTACCTGTGCATAGAGCTCAGACCATGACCCGTTGTCAAACCGAAGCTGTTTACCAGGAGCAACACAGCATACATAATTTGCAAAAATCACATACGGTTTGTCATCAATTTGGTTCTGCTCAAAATCACTCAAACGAACAGTTCTCATATCAAAAATCGCGGGTATGATTTGTTTTTTCCACTTTTGAATGGGCGCACTGTCCATGGCTGCTTGAACAGTATCTACTTGATAATCAGAGAGAATATACCGCAAAGATTTGGAAAGGATTTTCCCCGTCTTTCCACAATCCTCACAAAGTGCTTCAAAAATATTGGCCGCAAAAAGACCAAGTCCAGCTCCAATTTCAAGAACACAAAATGGATCTCCTTCCAACAGCAGACCTCCTTTGCATTCTTGCTCATAGAGCGTACAAAGGAAACGAGCATGTTGTCTGGCCATGGCAATACTATTGATCGATTGAAACGGAATCGAGCCCGACAGCCAAGCTTGAGAGCCTCTCGTTTGAAAAAATTGATTGTGTAATTCCCAGACAATACTTTTATCATAGGGAACGGGTGATTCGATATACATAAGACTTCAGTGGCTAAAAAATTGAATGACTCTTGATATCAGAGTTTCTTACTTCTAATTTGTCGAAGAGCATTGATGCGAATAATCTTGGATTCTTTCTTGAAAAATCAGCACATTATCTCGAACGCTTGATCTATGACAAAAGCACAAGATATAAAGAGATAGAATTGGGACCACTCAATAAACCAAAAGGAGACATAAAAGATATCAGCCTCTGTTTTGATTTCTGAAAGTATCCATTTCATCTTTTATTGACAATACACATCCTCGTACGAAAACAGAACCTAGAAATAAAAATCGCATCTCATCATATGCAAAAAACTGTTACATCATCTCAGAAAAGATACAATTACGCAAAAGTACCCCTTTTCGGATTAGGAACTACACATGATTCGTTCTCCCCATGATTCAATTACTGGCGGCTATGATGTTCATTTGGTTTTTACCTCAAGCCAACAAGAACTGGCGAAACACTTATTTACAGCATGTTTGGATTTCCTACATAAGAATGATATCGCGTATCAGAATCATCGTATTTTTTCTCGTCCTGTGGGACCTTGGCCAACATGTATGTGGCAGTTTGAACTCCCCTTTTCCTCTCGTGTACACCAAGACTTGGGACTGTGTATATCTTGGTTGATGTTGAATCGTGGAGTCTTTTCTGTAATGGTTCACCCAAATACGAAAAAAGAAAATGGACAAGGTGGGGCACTCGAAGATCACGGACAAAATCATCTGTGGTTGGGTGCACCAATGCCGTTAAAAATGTCTATATTTACGTGATGGTATGCTTCAGAGAGTACTGTACTAAATTGATTATCTCAGATAAAAACAGGCCGGTTACTTCTTAGACTTTTTCTTTTTTTTCTTTTGTATTTTTTTGATCTTCTTTACAGATTTTCGTAATCGACGTACTTCCTTATTTAATTTTTTTAATTCCTTATATATTTTTTTATTGAGATTGACTTGCTCAAAAGATGATGAGTCTTCCGAAGAAGATTCCGATGAGTCCTCATCCAATTGTTCTGAACCTGATTGTGACTCTATTTCAGCTTCTTCTATCTCTTGAATATCTTTTGACTCCTCGGTTTTGAAGTCTATATCGGTATTTTCTCCGTCTTTTGGTACAGATTCTTCTTTGTTCTCTTCTGATGTCATATCTATCTCCTTTATAATCAAGATGTGAATTAATACATCGCTACAACATCTCATACATATGCAAAAATCCAAATAAGACGTACATATTGAGGGCTACATAATTTTGTTTATCTCATAAAGC
Source organism: Deltaproteobacteria bacterium (assembly GCA_002683315.1). Classification (GTDB taxonomy): domain Bacteria; phylum Myxococcota_A; class UBA796; order UBA796; family UBA796. Next base: position 7,701 of record NYTD01000241.1, read on the forward strand.
GCTGATGCTCACCAAAAAAAATGCACGACTTCATAGTATTTTTTCAGATACTACACGTGGAGCCCATCTCCTAATGAAAGGAGAACTCTTGGGTATTCGTCATTCAATGTATCTCTCGGAACGTTATGATGATTGAAACACAATGAGTCCGGAGAAAACAAGTATGATTTCTATAGGAAAAATGGTTGACGTTGATGCAATTGTACAACTAACAAAAGACTGCGGACAACACATGCGGGATAATGGTATTGATCAATGGGATGAACATTATCCTAATATTGAAGTCATCATGCATGATATACAAACAGAAACGTTGTTCACATATCGTAAAAATGATGAAGTTCTGGGGATTATTGTTTTAAATGATTCTCAAGATGAAGAGTATAAAGAAATCAATTGGTCAACCAGTGACGAAGATAGAAATATTGTTGTTCACCGATTGGCGGTACATCCCACTCAGCAAGGAAAAGGTATTGGAAGAATGCTTATGGATTTTGCTGAAAAATGGGCAAAAGATCATAACTATGACGCGATTAGACTTGATACATATAGTCAAAACCCAAGGAATCAAAAATTTTATATGAACAGAGGGTATAAGGACCTGGGATCTGTATTCTTAAAATACAAAAAAACACATCCATATTACTGCTATGAACTCGTACTCAATAACAAGCCCTAAAATAGCCAATACCCTCCGATGATAAGGGAGAACAATCAAAAAAAAGATGTCCCTATATATTTATTTCTTCTTTTTC